>JAIPEI010000156.1 GCA_021737245.1 Deltaproteobacteria bacterium
CTCCTCTTTGCTTTCCAGTACCACTCGGAAGGACTTCCCACCTCACCCGGGATGCACCCGAAGTCTCTCCAACCCCAGGATCGAAGATTTTGCGTCTGCGGATCTTGACAGGGAACCCGCAGTGATTATTTTCAATACCGAGGTCAACAAACTGTTTTTATTGATTTAATTGCCTACAGCCCCGCGCTGCGGGGTGTCGAGGCGGGACCTCGTGATTGACGGATTCGCAAAAACCCGCTCATCCGCCGCGGGAACCTATTGAAACTCCGGGGGCGGATCTCGAGATTTCAGGCTTTTTGCGAGTCCATCATGATTCATGCTTCAGAGGTGTCAAAACCAGAGGAAAAAGGAGGGTTGAATCATGATCGTCAGCAGACTGAGCCGTTGGCCGAACCTGGACTGGAGGAGCCCCTTCAGGGAGCTCGACAGGATGAGGCAGGAGATGGACCGCCTCACCGAGGGATTGTCAAGAGGCGTTCCCGGGCCGAGCACCGCAGGCGTGTTCCCCCTGATCAACCTGACCGAGGATGCGGATCGCTTCTACCTTCGGGCCGAGCTCCCGGGCATCAAGCCCGGGGACCTGGACATCTCCGCCACGGCGAACAGCGTCGCCATCTCCGGAGAGCGCAGGATCCCGGAGGAGAACGAGGGCGCGAGGTACCACCGGAGGGAGCGGGAAGCCGGGAAGTTCAACCGCGTCGTCAACATGCCCGACCAGGTGGACTCGGACAAGATCGAGGCGGAATGCAGGAACGGCGTTCTCACCGTCACCATTCCCAAGTCCGAGAAGAGCAAGCCCCGGCAGATCAGCATCAAGGCCTCGTAACAGGCCGGGAAAGGAGGGATGCATCATGACGGACACGAACAAAGCCCTTCAGGCTAAGGAAAAGGAGGCCGTGACCTCGCCGGCCGAGCAGACCGTACCCGGGCCCACGTTCACGCCGTACGTGGACATCTTCGAGACGGAAAAAGCGCTGACCGTGGTTGCAGACATGCCCGGGGTGAAACCCGAGGACCTCAACATCGACCTGCGCGAGAACGTGCTCTCCCTGGTGGGCGACGTCGCCGCTCCGGAGGGCGAGGGCGAGACGGACGTCTACCGGGAGTACCGCACCGGCCGCTACCTGCGGGAGTTCGCCCTGGGCGAGCTGATCGACCAGGACAAGATCGATGCGGAGCTCAAGGACGGCGTCCTTCGGCTGACCCTGCCGAAGGTGGAAAAGGCCACACCTCGAAAGATCGCGGTCAAGTCCGCGTAACCGAACAGACGTTGCGCCCGGAAAACGCGCTGTCTTCCAGGCCGGGCCCGGGGTTGAAGCAAGCCCCGGGCACGGTTGTTTCATGTGTGGGGGAAGTGCGGGTTTCCGCCGCGAAAGCGGTTGCCCGGCTCAGTGTACCATGGATCGCGGGGCGCGGATGCTGATGAACTTAGCGTACCGCTCGTCCAGGTCCTCCGGGGACACCCATCCGTACTCCTCCTGAAACTCCTGCCAGATCAGGACCAGGGCTTCCTTCAGCACGGCCGCCGCCTCCGGGTCCGGCTCCGCGGCCACGGCCGTGAAGTCCTCGACAAAGGCCTCGCCGAACCCGGGCATGGTGTAGGGGGGCGCGCTTTCTGGGCTCCGCCTGCGGAGGGCCTCCAGGAAACGTCTCGCCTGAGCGGGCGTGAGCGGGGAGAAGGAGGGGCTGCCCCCCAGGATCTTGCGAGCCCAGAGGTTGAACAGGAGCGGCCGGAACGATCCGCCTTCAGTAGGGAGCAGACGGGGGCCGAAGGGGGAGGTCTCGGTGAGCTTCGCCAGGAGGCTGTCGAGGACCATGAGCCTTCGAATCACCTTGAGGCACTCGGCCAGGTCGGACAGCCACTCGAACTCCCGGAAGTCGGCTCCTTCGCGTCCGCCGACGAAGAACCGCGGCCTGTGCTCCAGCACGCCGGCCAGAATCCCCCCCCAGTAGTCACCCCAGAAGTCGCTCGCCAGGCCCTGGGAGAGAAACCAGCTCCCCTTGTACCACCGTTCCGCCTCCCACTTGACCTTCAATGCCAGCCCGAAACCCACCCGAAAGAGCCCGACCAGGTTCTGCCGCTTCAAGATGTTCTCCACCGCGGCCGGATCCTTGCCGCAGAGCCGCTCCAGCCCCAGGTTGACGAAGGAAGAGGCCTTGCGGCACACCGACACCAGGGTCTCCAAATCCGGCGACATGGAGCGGTCCGCCGACAGGATCTGGTTGCACAGACCGGCGAACTCCAGCCGCACCCGGTCCTGGAGCAGAGAATCGGAGGAGGCGGAGACCGCCGCCATGAACAGGTTCCCGGACTCGGCGTGCTCGAGGGGGACCACCGGGACCGCCCCTCCCGGGGACGCGGCCGGCTCGGGAAGGGCCGCGGGTTCGCTCTCCAGCCGCGACGGGTCCAGCGGCGCGTACACACACAGGGCCTCCTCGTAGGGCAGAAACCCGTGCTCCGCGAGCCGGACGTTGCGAAGCCGGTAGAGCTCCTCCTCCAGGTCGGCCGGAAGGACCCCTCCGAGGCCCAGGAGCAGCGCCTGGAATCGGGTGTAGTCCTCCTCCGACATGGTCCGCAGCAGCCGCTCCAGGGTCTCCCGCTGCTCCGGATCCACCGCGCGAATGTAGTGAACGCCATCCACGGAGAAAAAGCCTTCCGGCAGGGACCACCGCTCCTCATCGTTCTCGATGACGATCAGCTCCACGCTTCGAAACAGGTGGTAGTAGGCGAACGGCTCCCCTTCGTGAAAAAGCCACTGCACGAGGCGCCTGTTGTCGGCCTGCGCCAGCCGGCCGAGCCAGGCCCCCGCCTCTCCCACATCCAGGCGGTCGCCGTGCCAGAGCTCCAGATCCAGGATGTACTGCCACTGCGCTTCCGAGGCCGACTCCAGCAGGAGCATGGCATCCTGATCCCCCACCTTCTTCACCATCCAGTAAAAATCCTCGGGCGGGAGGCTCCGGACGAACGCGTCCGGCCGGTCCACCTGCGTGAGGCGCCGCAGGATGTCCCGGCCCGAGAGGCTGCGAATCTCCTGAAGAAGATCTCCGCGGTCTTCTCCTATCGGCCCTGCCGGTGCTTTTTCGCCTTCCATGGTGCGCAGCTCCCTGCTCAATATCCCCTCCCCCTTCCCATCATGCTTCCCATCATGGACAGCAGCCGGTCCACGGCCGCCGGGGTGCCTTCGGTCGTACCGGTGACCGCGGCCCGAGCTCCCTCGAACGGGTGGTTGGGTCCCGCTCCCCGGAGACCCCGCTGAAGGGTCCGGGAGCAGGTGCGGGCCCCGCAAGGATCACTCGGGCACGTGCCGGATGCGCATGGGCAGGGGAGAGGCCGCCTCGGCAAGCTGCGTCAGCTGGGATTCCTCATGCCTCAGGATGTCCAGGAGCATGAGCGCCTCGGCCGCCGAGAACGTCACCTCCCCCCCGTCGTAGCACAGGATCTCCAGTCCACGCTCCGATACCCGGATCTTGAACCGCTCCCTGGTCTCGTGCGAATCCACTGCTGCTACTCCACCTCCACCAGGTCCTTGAGTCGCTCTCCGGCCCGCCTTTTCACGTCCGGATGCTCGTCCGGATCCTCGGCTATCTTGACGAGCGTGGACCGCTCCTTGGCCTTTTCAACGGCCTCCAGCCTCACCTCGAGAAGGGTCTTGCCCTGCTTTCGGAGCCGCCCCCGTTGCCAGGCGAGATAGAACAGGACCGACACCGCCATGAGGATGCCGGCGATGATGATCACCACCGGCATGCGGGAGGCGTCCACGGAGAGAAACGGCACCCCGACGAGACCGGCCGCCAGGAACAGCGCGCCGGTCAGCAGGACAAATCCCATGACCATGACAGGAAAAACGGACTTCAGATTCATGGGAATCTCCTTTCATTTATCCATACATATCAACAATATGTTTCTCGTACACCCGATGTCAAGGCGGATCGGCCGGAACCGTTGTGCCGGCGGCCCGCGTTTCGGTGCGGATTCTTCCGTTTGCCCGGCCGGAACGGGTGTGCTAGGCTGCCTCCCTGCCCGGGCGCCGGGCGGGCGGCCGGCTCCGGCCGCCCCGCCTGTAACCCGAAACCCTAAGGAGGAACAAGCCGTTATGCAGGAGATGCTTCAGGTCCGCTTTCCCGGAGGCAAAAGGGTCGATACACAGATCAAGGACATGCTCATCCAGACCGATCAACCTGTGGACGAAGGAGGAGAAGGCTCGGCGCCCCAGCCCTTTCAGCTGTTCCTGGCCTCCATCGCCGCATGCGCGGGGGTGTATGCGATCAACTTCTGCCAGGCGCGGGACCTCTCCATGGACGGCATGACCCTGAGCATGAGCGGAGAGTTCGACGAGAAGAAGAAGCTGTATAAGAAGTTCGCGCTCCACCTCACGCTGCCCGAAGGCTTTCCTGAAAAGTACCGGAAATCCATTCTTCGGGTCATGGACCTGTGCTTCGTCAAGAAGCACATCGTGGATCCGCCGGAGTTCGAGCTCACGGCCGGGTAGGCTTGCCCCGGCCCCGATCCGTTTCGTGGGGGAGGCCCCCGACTGCGGTCCGCTCAGCGCGGGGCCCGGTCCAGGACCCGGAAGAACCGGGCCACGTCGTTTTCGTTGTTGTAGAAGTGCGGTGCCAGCCGAATGGCGCCCCGCCGCAGCGAAACAGACACCCGGTTCCCGTCCAGGAAACGCCAGAGGGCCTGCGCATCGCTCGGCGTCTCGAAGCAGAGGATGCCGGAGCGCTCTCCGTCCCCCATGGGGGTGGTGACCCGCAGGCCCCGTTCCTCGAGACCTGCGTGGAATTGGTTGTTCAACTCCAGGATCCTTTGCTGAATGCGGTCCACCCCGGCTTCCAGGAGCAGTCCGATGGACGCGCCCAGGGCGCAGATCCCGGGCAGGTTGGAGCTGCCGGCCTCGAAGCGCGCCGCATCCGGCTTGAAGTCCAGATGCAGCCGGTCGAACGCCGTCTCATCCAGCACGCTCCTCCAGCCCACGCGGTTCGGAACGAGCCGGTCCAGGACCTCATGGGCCGTGAACAGGAGGCCGCAGCCCATGGCGCTGAGCAGCCACTTGTGCCCGCCGGCCGCCAGGAAGTGGATCTGAAAGCGCCGAACATTCATGGGGACCGCGCCCAGCCCCTGGATGGCATCCACGAAGAAGAGCAGGCCTTTTCTCCGGCAGAAGTCGCCCAGGGCCTCCAGGTCGCAGTGAAAGCCGGAGGCGAAGTCCACCGAGCTCACCGTCAGGAGGCGCGTCCCCGGCACCAGGGCACGCTCCACGTCCTCCACGTGGAAGCGTCCCTGCCTCCGCTCGTAGAATTGAACCTGCACGCCACGCCGTTCGAGATGCATCCAGGGGTAGATGTTCGTGGGAAAGTCGGGCCGCGGCACCAGAACGGCCTCTCCCGGTTTCCAGTCCAGGCTTTCGGCCACGGCGCTCACGCCGTCCGAGGTGCTCGCCGCAAAGGCCACCTCCCGGGCCTCGGCCCCCAGCAGCTGCGCAGCCGACCCTCTCGCCGCTTCGACACGCTCCAGCCAGTCCGGAAACCGGCTGATCCCTTCGTGGGTGAACTCCCGGAACAGCCCGGCCACAGCCTCTGCCGTGCGGAGGGGAACTGGAGAGACGGCTGCGTGGTTCAGGTAGGTAATGTTCCCGGCCACAGGAAACTCGGACCGGCAGCCGCTCCATCGGTTCGCGTCGGCCTCCCCTCCGGTCCCCGGCGAATCGCTTAGGGTGCTCTCGTCATGCATGGTCTGAATCCCCGTGAATGCACAGGTAGTTTTCCGACAGGACCTTCCGGAGAACGTCCCGGTCGGGAATCAACCGCTTCATGAATGCGAGGTACCGGCCGGAGAGCTCCGCCCACCCCAGGGTGGCGTCCGACCCGAAAAGCACCCGGTCCGGATGGGCCTGGATGAATCCCGCGTAGGCCCCGGGCGCCTGCCGCATGAACGGCAGCAGGGAGGAGAAATCCGTGTACACGTGATCCAGGCCGTCCATGAGACCGGCCATGGCCTTCCGGGAGAAACCGAAGTGGGGGATGACAAAGGGGACACCGGGATGGGCCTTCAGAAGGTCCTCAACGAAGGAACCGTACCTCCGGAGATCCGCGTGAAAGATGACGGGCCAGCGGAATGCGGCGGCCTGGGCCGCCAGGCGGGCGGTGAGCTCCTCGGACTCCCGCATGGAGCGGCCGAAAAGGTTCTTCCAACCGACCATCCCGTTCTCCGGATCCTCCTCCGGGATGTAGAGGATCTTGAGCCCCCGGAACCCGGCCTGTTGAAACGGTCGGAGGTCCGTCAGGGCGTCCTCGATGTAGCGGCTGTCCAAGTAGGGAAACAGGGGAATGCCTTGAAGGTCCGTGCGAACGCATTCCGCCGGATCGGCCGGTTCGTCGAAAAGCGCCGGATCGACGTGCTCGTGATAAGCGGACGGGATCAGGTCCAGGCAGCGGCGGCGGTCCACCAGGTGGTATCCCATGATGATGACCGCCATGCCTCGAAGGCCGTCTTCCCGCAGGGAGGTCCAGCCCCGGGCCGCCTGTTCGAGCCGGCCCGGCCAGAGAAAGTGAACGTGGGCGTCGTAGTAGTCCATGAAATCCTTCCTTCCTGTAAAGCCCGGATCCGGAGACGTGCCTGTGGGTAAGGGTCTAGCACAGGCGCAGCCGTAAGACAACCGCGCAGACCGCTCCCTCAGGCCGGCGGCTGCGGCCGTGAAAGGACGCGGCCGGCTTTGGGTTGATTTTCGAGCCGCCCTGTTTTAAGTTAAAACGTTAACCTTTTACATATATCTGTTTTCCGGCCTCGGAGACGCATGGGCGACCCGGGTCCGCAAAGGAGGTCTCATTGACAATCGGTCATCGCCATATCAGCACCCGGGAGATGAACATCCTGGATTTCGTCCGCAAGCTCACACAGGGGGCGTTCCTGATCCCGTCCTTCCAGCGCGAGTTTGTGTGGGATCCAGAGGACATCATTAAGCTCTGGGACAGCATCTACCGGTTCTATCCCGTCGGGAGCATCCTCTACTGGAAGACGGACATCTCCCTCCACATTCATCGAAAGCTGGGAGGCTGGATTCTGCCGGAGGACGACCGCGGCGTGAGCAGGGGCGAGGAAGAGCGGGTCTACATCCTGGACGGGCAGCAGAGGGCCACCTCGCTTCTGGTTTCCCTGCTCGGGCGGCAGACGGGAATCAGGGGCAGGAGCGCCTTCGACGGTTCCCTGTATTTCGATGCGGCCACGGCCACCTTCTTCTTCGCCAAGGCCTTCGAGAGGCGCAGGCGGGAGGTCGACGAGCGGTTCCTCATCCCCCTCGGCGACCTCCTGGAATCGCATTCGGCGTTTCGCGCCTCCATCGACGACCGGGCCGGGAACGATCAGGCCGTTCGGGACAACCTGCTTCAGCTGAGCCGTGTGTTCACGGACTACAACCTGTCGTTCATCTGCATCCGAGGCTTCGACATCCCCGCGGTGCGGGAGATCTTCGAGCGGATCAACCAGGAGGGCAAGGGTCTGAACTCCATGGATCTCATGATCGCCAGGACCTTCCGCAATTACGAGTACATGGTGGAGGATGATCTCTAGGCCGCGCCGGCGGCCGTCCGGAGCTCTTTCCTTGACAGGAAGGCGTGGATCGGGGAAAGAATGGGTGGCCCTATTTCGAGTCCTGACGGAGTGGACATGAAACCTTTGATCGGCATATCCTGCTCCCGGCAGATCGGCGGGGCCTGGGGGAGTTACGACCCGGGCCATCCCATGGACTACGCGTTCGACGATTACAGCCGCGCCGTGCTCCACTGCGGCGGCGCGCCCGTGCTCATTCCGGTGGCCCAGAACCGGGGGACACTTTCCGCAATCCTCGACCGGATGGACGGGATCGTTCTCACCGGCGGGCCGGACGTGCACCCCCGCTTCTACGGCGAAGATCCCCTTCCCCGCCTCGGGGATCTGGACGAGGAGCTGGATCGCATGGAGCTGGACCTGGTCCGCTCGGTCCTCGATCGGGACATGCCCCTGCTGGCCGTGTGCCGCGGCATC
>JAIPEI010000157.1 GCA_021737245.1 Deltaproteobacteria bacterium
GCACGGGAAGGGAGGAGATGAGCACCCGGTTCGATCGGTCCTGGATGAGCATCTCCACCTCCGGGCGAAGGGACCCTTCACTGCCCACCCCCCAGAGGTAGACCGGGTTGACCTCCGCCAGGAGCAGCGGGGAGGACGGGACTTCGGGATCAGACAGCCTCGCCATATATACGGCGTCGAAGGGCGCGTCCGGCCGGGTCATGACGAGGGTGTTCCCGGTCTCCAGATGGGTCCGCTCCGGTTCCGTCGGTTGCGGGACCGGCCGGATCCCTCCCATGATGTTCCGGATCGATCCGTCCCTTTCCACCAGCACCAGGCTCCGGAAGCGGCTTCCGGCTCCCTTGTCGGAGGCATAGGGCACCAGGGTGATGCTCTCCGGAATGCCTTCCTGGAGGTCCGAGGCGATCATCTTCAGCTCGGTCTCGAGAAACAGGAGATGCTCGTAAATCTCGAAGCCCTTGGCCTTGCAGGGCTGGCGCAGCCTCCGGTTGGCCTGATCCTCCAGCTCGCTGCTCACGAACAGAAAGGAGAAGCCGGACAGAGCGAGCAGGGGAATCAGGGCGCAGAACACGAACAGCCCGAACACCCTGCGGGCGACCCTGCTCTTGAGAAAGCTCATTTCGATTCCGGTGATGGCCATGGGCTCTCGAGTCCGTTCGGCTGCATTGTTTTTCCGGCCTTTCCGGCCGGGGACCACGGTTGCGCCGGTGTCAGTACTGGGAGGCCGGTCCGATGTATCCCCCGTCCGTGGCGCGGATGATGTCGTCGCGGCTGAGCTTGGATGTGAGAGGGGGTGCGGTTCTTCCGTCCGGCCCCATGCTCCACAGATCGTAGTGATTATTCAGGGGAACGAGGAAGTGGTCCTTCCGCCACATGCCCTTGGGTACCTTGTCCAGGGCCTGGTACTGATAAGGGTTCCCCCAGGGGTCCAGGAACTGGCCCAGGCCCAGATCGTCCAGGCTTTCGGGATACTCCCCCTGCTCCTGCCGGTACAATTCAAGGTGGACGGAGATGTTCTTCAGCTCCGTCATGGCTACGTTGCCCCTGGTTTCATGAATAAACTTCTTGTAGCTGATTGTGGCCATGCCGGCAAGGGTCCCCATGATCGCCAGGGAGATGAGGAGCTCCACCAGCGTGAACCCCAGCAGGCGGACCTCCGGTTCGTTTCCGTGCAGGGGCCGATCCCGCTCCGGGCTCATGCCGGCTGAATCGCCGGCTGAATCTGTTGAGGCGGTGTGTGCCATAGGTGCAGTGCCCTGTTCCGGCAGGACGGCCGGGCGCCGTTTTTCTGAGAAATCCGTGGGCCCGGAGCGGCGAACCGTTTCAGGGCGAACCCTCCCCGCCGCGATCGAACACTCGCTTCATTCTGGCGGACTGCTGCCCCAGACGCAACAGATTCGCTTTCAGCCCCTCCGGCAGGCGATTGTTTTCCGCGAAAGCGACCGTGTCCCGGACCCGCCGGTGCAGCTCGTCGTGCTCGGTTCGGATCTGATCCCAATGGTCCTGTACCCGGTTGAGCAGTTTGCTCAGCTCCTTCAGATCGCCGGACAGGAGGTCGTCGTTTCGGAGCGACGGGGGGTTCCATCGGCTCCCTCCAAGGAACGCGTTCAGGGCCGAGCAAAATTTTCGAAGCGGGCCCACGATCTTATTGGAGATGAACAGGGAGTGCACGCTCAGGAGAAGAAACACGAGCAGAACCACCGGCCAGAGATGTCCGTGCAGGAAGAGGACGTTTCGTTCCAGGTTCCCCTGCTGCACCCAGCCGAGCCCCGCGCCGGAGAGCCTCACCGCCAGGGGAAGAAACAATCCGACGATCAGGGACAGCGCAATGATCAGAAAGTAGATCCAGTTGTAGATCAAAAGCTGATACTGGATCCTTCTGTTCACCACCACGGATTTTCGTTTGGGCAGCTGCATGGCGTCCGTTTTCCTTTCCGGTCCGGGGCCCTCGGCTCGATCCTGCCGAAGCCCGCCTGTCCGTCCCGACTCCATATCCCCTCCTCGAGAAAGGCCCGATCATTCCCCGTGGAAAATCCTGAAAAGGCCCTGACAAGGAACGCCCTGGGAGGTCGTACCGTGGACCCCGCCGCGTCGATGGGTCTGCTCCAGGGATTTATGCAATTCAGATGCCACCGGGCCCACAAGCCGGCGCGGCATGGGCCCCCGGGGTTCTGAAACGAGGAATCCGGATCAGCGCTCGAGAATCATGGGGATCATCACGAGACCCCATAGGAGTGCAATCAGCCCCAGAACGAGGGCTGTCTTGAGCCCGGAGAACCGCCGGGGGGAATGGCGGGGCCTGCGGGCGGGCCGGGGGTTGAACTGGGCCAGCAGGATGATCCGATCGCGGTAGGCCGTGCCCAGGCGGCTTTCGGGCTTTTTGTAGAGGAACGCCTGATATCGGTGGGCTGCGAGATCCAGCTGCCGGGACTCCTGGCAGTAAGCGAGAAACGCCTCATGTACGGCTTCTTCTTCGGGAAGGTCCTCCACCTTTTCCCACAATTTCTCGGCGCAGGGATCTTTCGATCCGGCTCCGGAAAACATGGGCGCCCGGGCCAGGCCCTTTTCCCAGAGCGCGAAGATCAGACCGCACTTGGGACAGGACTCACTCTCCGATCGGACAATGCGTAGGCATTTCGGGCATTTGAATCTATTGCCCCTTCCGCCGTCTTCGGCTGGGGCGGGTGGTTCCAGGAGGAACCGGCCGTGACACGAGGGGCAGGTAATGGAAAGCCCCTGTTCCGAAATGGTGAACTCCAGGACGGGAACGGAACGCCCGCACCTCCGGCACTCGATCCTGAGGGCCGGAGGCTTGGATAAAGCCTGCGGCGCGGGTTGGGGCCCCCCGGATCCGAGAGCCCGGAAAAGGCGGCGTGCGACCGGGGACGGGAAGGCGTGTGTCTTGGGCATGGATTTCAGGGCCTTTCCTTCTGTTGCGTTCTCAGGGCCCGGACCCGCTATGCGAATCCGCCGGCCATTCTCGGCAGGGCACTTCTCTCCGTGCCGCCGAGCGCGGGCGAGCTCTGCCAGGCCGTTCGGATCGCCGCCTCGAAAAGGCCCGGATCCAGGGGCTTTGCCATGTACAGGACCAGGCCGCAGGCCCGGCAAACCCGCTCGGTCTCCTCCGAGTAATCCGAGGAGGTCATGATCACGCGCAGGGCCGGACGGATGAGCTTGAGCGCCGGGATAAGATGATGCCCCTTTCCGTCCGGCAGGTCAACGTCAATGACGGCCAGGCGGACGGGATGACCGCGGGCCAGGCGGAGGGCCTCCTCGCAGCTGGCGGCCGCCAGGGTCCTGTAGCCGAGCTTCTGTCGAATCTCCTGCTTCATCACCTCGAGAACGGCTCTATCCGAGTCCACCAGGAGTGTCGTTTCATCCATGTCCAACCCTCTTTTCAGCTACCAGGAAGCCTGTTGCTCTTCAGTCCAGGCAGACAATGTTCGTCACACAAGGATGCCGGTTGTCCCCGTACAGGGTGACTGTAATCCGGGCTTTGCAGGGGACGGGAAGCCCTTCCAAACGGGCAGGCTCGCCGTTGCGGTCCAGAATGGGAGCCTCGGGCAGGACGCGAAACGGCCGTTCATTGACGTAGATGATATGGGCGCCCGGCGCCTTCTCCTCGATCAGGACCACGCGTGTTTCCGCCTGTTCCATGCCGGGCGGCGCCGGTGGAAGGGCCATGGCGGCGCTCCCCGGGAGACACAGGAGCAGGGCGAGGAGAAGGATCAGTTCAGGTGCGCTTGCAGTCTTCATGGGCTTCAAAGCCTCCTCAATGCATTTCCCGCCAGCTGATCAGACCGCTCTTGATCTTGAAGGCGGGCGTGATGATTTCCTCCACGACCGTGCCTGTGCTCTGCTGGATGAAGGCCTTGGCTCCTTCCTCCCGACCCACGTGGACGCCCAGGGGCGAGGATTTGCCCGCGCCCAAATGGATGCGTCCGAGGAGGCGGTCATACTCGATCTCTACGCCGTCCTCCTCCACGATGATGGTCTCGGTGTCGTCCTCGAAGACCGACTTGTAGTAGGGGGTCCCGGTCTCGAAGTAGAGCCCGTAAAGGTAGCTGTCCCCCCCGAAGCCGCAGATGTCCCCGCTCGGCAGGAAGGATGGGGCGAAGGCGATGCCTCCGAGGATGGTGAACTTGGCCAGGGATCGCTCCCCGGAGATGTCCAGCGTCCTCCGCCAGCCGTCCTTGGTCCGTGCCGCGTCCACGAGGTCGTCCCAGGTGCCGAACAGGTTCAGGGAGTCGTCGTAGACCTTGCCCGAGCTGGTGATGATGTAAGGATCGGCATTGAACAGGTCGGTGCTGAAGTCCAGGGTCTTGGCCTTGGTGTAGTCATGGTAGTAGTCATCCGGTGCGGTCTCGTAGTAGGCGTTGAAAAACGGATCCACCAGCCCGAAAAGGTACTGGGGCTCCGTGCTCGACTTGTCGTCTTCAGCGAGGTAGCGGCCGGTCCCGCCGTAAACCCACACATTGTCGAAATGGTCGATGCTCAGGGCCAGGTCCGCGGTGACCGGTCCGGGTGTGGCTGTGAGCTCGTTGAACGTCCACGGATTCGTCGCATGATTGGGGTCGTCCACGTAAGTGGCCGTGTCCGACCAGTCCCAGGGAACACCGATTCTGTACACCTTCCCGAGCCACGAGCCGCTGTCGTAGCTCTCCCCGATGTAAACCACGTCTACGTTGAAGTTGAGCTCCTTGTCCAGCGAGGTGGGAGAGTTCATGAAGGCGCTGCTCTCGGAGGTCTCGAACAGCCACGCGTTGGTCGCGCCCGAGCCGAACTCGGTCAGGTTGGGGTAGGCGTTTCCTGTCTTGAGGTCCACCACGTAGACGTGGCCGCTGTTCGTACTGGTCCCGTCATAGGTGGTGGGGCCCGAGCCGAAGACCGCGAACCACTCGTCCTTGACCCTGACCACGGCCGGGATGGACATGCTCATGCCCAGGTCCTCGTAGGTCCGCTCCCAGAGGAGCTTGGGGTTTCTGGGCTCCGTGATGTCGATGGCCGCATAGCTCGGATGGAACGTCCGTGTTTCGTAGATGCTCGTCCCGGTCCCGTCGTCGAACCAGTCCTCCGCACAGATCTGCTTGCCGCCCATGTTGAGGCCCAGGAGCAGCACGGTCCCCCAGTCGTCCTCGCCGTCGCCGTCCGAGTAGTGGGTGTTGTCCGGGAATATCTTCGCATCGAACACCTTGGGCTTCAGGTCCGCATAGTACGTGTGCGTGTAATCCCAGTAGGGCAGCCACTTGAGGTGGGGCAGGAGGCTCTGGGGGATGTAGGCCCAGATCTCGTCGCCGATGCTTTCTCCCGCCGGGGCCCCTGAAGGCTTGGTGTACTGCTTCGAGACCGAGCTGTACTGCCAGGAGGTGAAGGCGTGAAGCATGCCGTCGTTCGCCCCTACGTAGACCACGGTCTCCCGGTCCTTGTAGGCGTCGTAGTAATCCTGGTAGGACTCGTCGCTGTAGATGACGTGGTAGTTCTCCGGGGGCTTGGACACGGCGACCGGAGTGCTCTGGACAATGTCCCCGAGCTTCCACACGTCGTCCTCCAGGATGCGGGAGCGGATGAGCATGGGCGTGACGCCCGTGAACCCGTCCTCCTTTCCCCGGATGTACTCGATCAGGTTGTGGACCCGGTCGTTCTGGGTGGCGCCCAGGTAGTCCCAGGTGGCGTCGTCCCGGACGCCCAGGTAAGGCCGGATCGTCGTGGTGGCGCCGGAGGCGTGAAAGCGGACCGCCTCCCCGATGTCGTCGAAGGGATCGTTTCCCGCGTCATCCACCAGACCGTCCCGGTCCATGTCCACGTAGGTGAAGATCTTCCGCTCGTCGGCGCTCCGCCCCGCCAGCAGGTCGCCCGCCTCCCAGAGGGGGTTGATGTCATCGAGTTCGACGACGTCGTAGGCCGCTGTTTCCGTGTTCGGGTAGGGCGTGGTCCCGCTCACGTCGAAGACCCGGATCTTGGCGTCGCCGTCGGCTTCGTCGAGGAAGTAGGAGACGATTTTGTCCCTGGTCACGTCCAGGGCCAGGTCCCCGTCCGTGTCCTCCCGCAGGTTGCCGAGCTGATCCGCCCAGAGGCTCTGGAGGTAGCCGACCCAGGTGACCTCGGTGGTTCCGCTCACAAGGGAGGGCCGGAAGTAGGCCTGGACCAGGTTGCCCTCGCCCTCGCCTGAGGTGGCCAGGACCGACACGGCCGTTCCCGAGGCGGCCCGCTGGAGAATGTCGTTGATCGCCCTCAACAGCTGGCTCTCCAGCTGGTACCCGTCGCTCGCTTCGTAGAAGGTGTCCGGGTCTCCGTCCCCGTCCGCGTCCCACTCGTCGTCCAGGTCGGGCCTGCGGTTGCCGTTCTTGTCCTCGAAACCGCCGTTCCTGGCGGCGTCCTTGAGGAGGTTCCGGGCCGAGCTGTCCGAACCGAAGGCGTAGACGTTGTAGAGGATGAGGTTCTGGTCGCCGTACAGGTCGTCCCGGAGGTCGTTGGTCCGAGCGTAGAGGGCCACGTCGTCCAGGTAGTCCGACCCGTGCAAGCCGCCGCTCTCGTTGTTGGGAACGATCGTCACCACCTGCCACGACAGATCATAGGTGTAAGGGGACGCGCCGCTCTCCCACTCGGGCGTGTCCGTGGTGCCCGAAACCACGATCTCGCTGGTGCCCGAAAGGGAGTCATAGTAGTTCACGGCCGTGATCTCGCCCGCATAGACCTGGTTGTCCTCGGAGTCGAAGAGCACCAGGGTCTTGCCGATGTAGTCGTCGTTGAAGGGGGTGGTGCCGGAGGGGTAGGGGGACGCGCCGGTGGAGAAGCGGGTGGCGCCGGCTGCATACCCGTCGATGTAGTTGAGGTAGAAGGTCTTGTCCGTGTCGCTCCCGGCCTGGGCCTGGATGCGGCCCTCGGGCGTCGTGCCCGAGTCGTACACCGTGATCCCGTCGTTTCCGTCACCGTCGTAGTCCTTGAGCGCGTCCGGGATGTAGAGGTCCTTGGTGGACGCCCCGTCGGTGAGAAGGAGCACGAAGCTTTTGGCGCAGTGGACCGGGTCCGGGTTGTTGTAGGGGTCCTGGGCGGCCGTGCTGTTGGGAATCACATTGTTGGCATAGTCCAGGTAGGCCTCTACATCCTCCTGCATGAAGTACTTCATGACCGTGTAGTAGGTCTCGGCCAGGGGGGTGTAGGTGTCCGAGGCCTGGTTCTGGATGTTGTTGATCATGTCGGTCATGGAGGAGCCGATCACCCGGGGAATGATGCCTCCGTTCTGGCGACTCTTGCTGTCGTCCCCTTCGTTGAAAAAGGTCAGCCCGAACCGGGCCCGGGCCCAGAGCCTCTGCATGATCCCGGCCAGGTTCCCGTCCAGAAAGTTGGCGTCCTCGTCCGGGAGCGCGACCCCGTTGATGTCCTTGCCCTTTTTCACGCGGATGGTGTAGGAGGCCTCGCCCACGTCCTCCCAGGATGCCGTGGCGGGATCCACCCCGTCCCAGTCATAGTACTTGAACTCGAAGTCGCCGCCGGTCATGTGGATGTAGAACCAGGTGTCCGTGGGGCAGGGTGAGACCGAGGCCGGCACCTCGCTGGTGCCGCTCAGCTGGCCGAAGTACTGGTAGTAGTCGAACTCCGAGCCCGACCCCTCCCCGATGTTGGTCTGGTTGCCGCCGCCTGTGCGCGAGGTGGCCAGACCGCCCATCATGACCTTGCGGATCACGTCCACCCTGCGCATGGAGGCCCAGTTCAGAAAGTTCCCGTCCCAGGCGCCCGTGGTGTCCCGGGAAAAGACCCCGCTCGAGTAGCTGTACCGCTTGTAGGGCTCGAAGTAGCCGTAGTAGCGGGTGCCGTGGTCATAGGCTGCATTGTAGGCCGCGCCGTTCATGCTCCCGGAGTTGTCCACGACGAGCATGATGTTGGGCTCCACCGCATTGGACTGGAACACGGGGTAGACCGTGTAGTCGCCCATGGCCGGTTCGGTGCACGCGGCTCCGGCGGAGCCGCAGAGTCCGAGGAGCGCGGTCCAGACGGCCGTCATCACGAAGA
>JAIPEI010000158.1 GCA_021737245.1 Deltaproteobacteria bacterium
ACGCCCTGGGATTTCGAGCGAAGCACGGTGGTCGTCAATCTCCTGGTTCTTGTCCTGCACGGCTCGGTCATCTGGGCCAGCAGAAAGGAGGCCCGCATTCAGTGGAGACTGGTCGGACTCATTCTGTTGGGATTGGCGGTGGGTGTGCCGCTGGGATACTGGTTCATCCTTGTATTCGGCAACCAGCCTCTCTTCCAGGTGGTCTTTGGCGTTTCTCTGGCCGGATTCGCGATCAACGAGCTCGTCAAACCGCGCATCAAGGCCCTGCCCCGATCCCTGGGCCTTCCGGCAGGGGTCGTGGGGGGGTTTTTAGGGGGCGCCTTCACCACATCAGGGCCGCCGATCGCCATTTTCCTCTACTCGCAAAACAGGGACCCCGCGCTTTTGAAAGGAACGCTCCAGCTGGTCTTCATGACAGCAACGGTCTGGCGTCTCGTCAACATCATCCTCTTCGGCCCAGGGATTTCGAGACCTGTCCTTAATGTGACATTTATATGTCTTTTAATTGTATTTGTATTCGCTTTTATAGGCCATAACTTGAGTCGCAAAGTCTCGAGCAGGACCTTTTTGAAAATCGTCTACTCCCTCATCGCAGGGGCCGGCGTCGCCAACATCGTCCGAGCGTGTCTTTGAGCAGGAGACTCCGCATGCCACTCTATGAGTTCGAAGGAAAACGCCCGACCATTCACCCATCGGCTTGGGTCGCGCCGAGCGCGGACATCGTCGGCTCTGTAAGGATCGGACCTCATTGCTACGTCGGGTGGGGGGCGATCCTCCGGGGGGATCACGGGTCCATCGAACTGCAGGAAGGGACTGCCGTTGAGGAGGGTGTCATCATTCACACGCCCAAGGAGTTCACCAGCCGCTTCGGGAAGCAGGCGACGTTGGGCCACGGAGCCATGCTCCACGGCGCCACGGTCGAGCCCTTCGCCGTGATCGGAATGCGCGCCACGATCGCCAACTTCGGGGTCGTCGGGGAGTGGTCCATTATCGGAGAGGCGGGTCTGGTCAAGAACTCACAGGTCGTCCCGCCCCACTCCGTGGCAGTCGGTCAGCCTGTCAAGGTGATCGGTGACATCACGGAGGCACACAAGGAGAAATGGCGATCCGGGAAGCAAGCCTACATGGACTTTGCGAGGCGGAATCAGAAATCGCTCCGCCTGATCGAAGATGAGGGGGTCTGACAGGATCAATCCACTCAGAGGATGCATGGAAACGACCAACACGGAAGGGAAGAGAACATGAACCCGAAACACTTCAATCCAAGCGCCTTTATTCGAATTCCCGCTGAGAATCACCCCAACCGCATCTGTCTGTCCTACCGGAAAACCTCTTTTACCTATGAGACCATCAACCGGCGATCCAACCGTCTGGCCCATGCGCTCAAGCGTTTGGACATCGAGGTCGGTACGCGGGTGGCAACCCTTCAGTACAACTGCAATCAGAGTTTCGAGCTGATCGTGGCCATGTGGAAAGCGGGCATTGTGATGGTCCCTCTGAACACCCGCGATTCGGCGCAGCAGAACATCGCCATCTTGCAGGACAGCGGCGCTGGTGCGCTGGTGTTCGGAGACGAATTCACCGACCAGGCCCGGGAAATTAAACGTTCCCTGCCCCAGGTGACGCATTTCATTCGGCACGGAGGGCAGCAGGACACGAATGAGCCCTGGCTGGACTATGAGACCCTGCTCGAGGCGGCGCCCGACCATGAGCCCGATCTCGACATGGAAGAAGATACCTTGTGCCGGATCAGCTACACGTCAGGCACCACGGGTCGGCCCCGCGGCGTCCTGATGAGCTATCGAAACCGCATCGCTCAGATCACCAACGTCTTTATGAACGCGGATCGCCTGATCTCCAAGGACGAAGTCTTCCTGCACGTCGCTCCCCTCACGCACGCGGCGGGATACTACGCCATCCCCTTCTACCTCAAGGGAGCCCGCCACGTCATTCTGGACAAATTCGACACGACCGCGCTCCTCAAGACCATCGAGCGGGAGCGGGTCACCTGCACCCTGCTGGTCCCCACCATGATCATCATGCTGATGGAGGACCCCTATGTCCGGAAAGCCGACCTGTCCAGCCTCGAGCGGATCTTTTACGGGACGGCCCCCATGCCCCTCGACAAGCTGAAAAAAGCCCTGAAGCACTTCGGGCCGATCATGCGGCAGAACTACGGCCTCACCGAGTCCATCCAGCCTTTGGCCTGCCTGACACCCGAGGAGCACGTGGTGGGAGAGGACGATGCGTCCGCACAACGGTTGCGCTCCACGGGGAAACGAGCGCTGGGAACGGAAATCCGCATCGTAGACAAAGACGATCAAGGCCTGAAGACGGGCGAGGTCGGGGAAATCCTGCTCCGCAGCCCACACATTTCCATCGGCTATCACAACATGCCTGAAGAGACCGCCAGGACCTACCGCGGGGGCTGGCTTCACACGGGGGACCTCGGCCGGTTCGATCGGGATGGGTACCTTTACATCGTGGATCGCAAGAAGGACATGATCATCAGCGGCGGGTTCAACATCTACTCCCGGGAAGTGGAAATGAGCCTGGACAGCCATCCGGCCGTGCTGGAATCCGCAGTGATCGGCCTGCCCGACGAGAAGTGGGGAGAGATCTGCACCGCATTTGTGGTCACGCGGGAGGAGGCTCAGCAGCCGGACCCCAACGATCTGGTCGAGCATTGCGTCACGAAAGGCCTTCCAAAGTACAAGGCACCCAAGAAGCTCGCTTTTCTGAAGAGCCTTCCGAAGAACGAGAACAACAAGATCATCAAGAAGAGTCTCAAAGAGCTGGTTTTGGACGCGAAGAGCGATTTGGACATCGTGGAAATCGGTCGTTGACCCCTGTCGGGCGATGGCCACATCTTGAATCCTCAAACCACAAAAGGAGGAAGGTGATGAAGAAAAAAGCCATGATGACAGCGGTGTTTACCTGCGTGTTTTTTATTTGCGGGGGACTTGCGACTGCGGGGGAGAAAGACGTCAGTGCAGTTCTTCGTGCAGGCGGTGGAGCCGTCGGGGGAGCAGGGTTTGTCATGCTGACGGGCGTCGCCAAGCTTGTCAGCAATGATTACCCCAAGGTCAGCATCACCGTGGTCCCCGGCGGCTGGGTGGGAAACATCACGCGAGTCAATGTGGGTGAGCTGGATCTGGCCAGCACGGCCAACACCCTCTGCCAGCTGGCGGAAAAGCAGGAGAAGCCGCTGGACAAGCCCGTCCCGAACGTGCGCTCCCTGTTCAGCGTGCAGGACACCATGTACTACTTCATGTTCGCGCGCAAGGACTTCCCTGCAGACAGTGTTCAGGAACTCCTCGAGAAGAAAATGGAGGCCCGGATGTGCACCCTCTCCCCGGGGTCTGTCACGGAGATGCAGTTCCGAAGCGCCTTGGCGTCTCAGGGACTGAGCTGGGATGACATCAAGGCCTGGGGTGGAGAGGTCAACTTCGTGAAATGGGGGGATGCCGTCAGTCTGGTAAAAGACGGCCACGCGGACATCATTTGTGCTGCAGCCCTGGGTAAGGCGGGTTGGGCCATGGAGCTGGCAACGGTTCGCGACATGAAGATCCTGGAGTGGAGCCCGGAGCTCCTCGAAGCGATCAACAAGCGCACCGGCACCCGTACCGAAACCATGCCCGGCGGCTTGTACGAGGGCATCGACTACGAGCGCGATTGCCCGGCCAGCTCGGGAGAAATCATCATCAACGCGGACGTGCCGGACGACGTGGCGTATGCGATCGTGAAGGCCATGGCCGAGAACGAAAAGGAGTACAGGGAGCATCACGCGGCCTTCAAGCCCTTTAAAGCGGAGGGCATGGCCAAAGGGATCTTCCTCCCCCTCCACCCTGGAGCCAAGAAGTACTACCAGGAGATGGGTTACCTGAAATAGGCCGGACCGTGCTCATGCCTTGCTGAGGAAGGCGGGGCATGAGCACCCGTCCGATCAAAAGGCCGATGCGTTTCCGGAACGATCCCAACGAAATCTGCGAGGAGCGGTTAAGGCGATGACCGAGCCGATTTTTCCCAAGCCAGACAGTGTCCTGTCCGTCGCAAACCTCATGGCCGCAACGATAGCCATTGCGATCTCCTGCTTTCACCTCTACACGGGTGCTTTCGGCATCATTGAAGCGTACGGCATGAGGACCATCCACCTCATGACCCTGTTGACGCTGGCCTTCCTGTACTGGCCCGCGCACAAGTCCTGGCCCAAAGAGAAGACCGCGCTCATTGATCTGCTCCTTGCCGTGCTCTGCCTGGCCATCGATGTCTACTTGATCATCCACCACGAGAGGCTCACCACCCGGGAGTGGTACACCGGACCGGTCACCTTTTGGGACGTGGCGTTCGGCTGGACCACCATGGTCCTGGTGCTGGAAGCGACCAGAAGGGTTGCGGGCATTGCCCTGCCCATCGTGGCCCTCTGCTTTGTGGGATACACCCTCTTCGGTCAGTTCCTCCCATACCCATTCACGATCAGGTCCCCCAACCTGCTCATCTTCATTGATCATATGTTCTTGACGCCACACGCGATCTTCGGGGTGCCGGTCGGCGTCTCAGCGACATTCGTCTTCCTGTTCATCATGTTTGCCGCTTTTCTCGACAAGACGGGGGCCGGAAAGTTCATCATTGACTTCAGCATGTCCGCTGTCGGCTGGGCCACCGGGGGCCCGGCCAAGGTGGGCGTCATCGCGAGCGCCATTTTCGGAACCATCACGGGACACTCCGTGGCCAATGTCTACGGCACAGGGACGTTCACCATCCCCCTCATGAAGCGGATGGGCTATCGGCCCGAGTATGCAGGCGCCGTAGAAGCGGCGGCCTCGGCAGGCGGGCAGATCATGCCGCCCATCATGGGAGCCGCAGCCTTCATCATTGCCGAGTTCATCGGGGTTTCCTACCTCTCGGTCGCCAAGGCGGCCCTCTTTCCCGCGCTTCTCTACTTCGCGGCGGTGTTTGCGTCCACCCACCTCGAAGCCCTCAAGATGGGGCTCAAGCCGTTGCCTCGTTCGGAGTTGCCGCCCATGAAAGCGACCCTCTTTCATGGTTTTCACTTCATCATCCCGATCTTCGTGCTCATTTTCGTGCTCGTGCTGGGGTACACCCCGTTTCGAGCCGCATTCCTGGCGATCATTGTCCTCCTGGTTGTGGCCATGGCCCGCAAGAACAGCCGTTTGGGACCCAGATCCTTCACGGAATCCCTGGTTCAGGGAGCCCGGAACGGCGTGGTCATCGCCGTGTGCTGCGCCTGTGCCGGGCTCGTGGTGGGATCCCTGGACATCACGGGCATGGGGATCAAGTTCGTCGACATCATCATCATGGCCTCGGGCGGCGTTTTCCCCTTCTTGCTCCTTTTGATCATGGTCGCCTCCCTCGTCCTGGGGATGGGGATTCCCACCGCTCCGGCCTACATCATCGTGGCCATGATCGCAGCGCCTTCCCTGGTGAACATGGGGCTCAAGCCGATCGTGGCGCACATGTTCGTGTTCTACTCCTGCCTCCTCTCCGCGATCACCCCACCGGTCGCCTTGGCCGCCTATGCGGGAGCGGCCATTGCCGGGGCGCCCGTTATGCGCACAGGGGTCATCGCCGCGAAGCTGGGTTTCGTGAAGTACATCGTTCCCTTTGTGTTTGCGTACAACGCGGCCCTGCTCATGGAAGGCACCCCGATCTTCGTGACGCTGAGCTTCCTCACCGCATTGGCAGGCACCATCGGCCTGTCCGCGACCTTTGAAAAGTACCTCTTTACCAAGCTCTCCATCATGGGACTCCTGATCATGCTGACGGGGAGCGTGCTGCTCCTGATATCCAATCTGTACACCGATTTGGTCGGGGTCACCCTCCTGACCATTGCGGTCGTCATGAACTTGAAGGACAAACGGGCCTTGGAGGCCCAGGCTGTCGCATAAATGCCTTCTCTGGAATACAAGGGGTGGTGCGCTTCGAGGCGGGAGCAGGAAGAGTTCCTCTCCCCCTCGCCGGCAAGGCGTTTGATGGCCACCCTGAATCACGATCCGGACGGGATTCGTGAAGGCGCTGTGTTGCCGCCGCTGTGGCACTGGCTTTATTTTCTCCCCGAAGCCCGCACTGACGGCCTGGCAGAGGACGGCCATCCTTTCAGAGGGGAGTTCATGCCGCCGGTGGATTTGCCCTTGCGCATGTTTGCCGGTTTCGAGCTCGTAATCCACAAGCCCCTGCTCTTGGGAGAACGAGCCTGGAAAAGCGAGCAGGTCACCGGCATCGAGGAGAAACACGGAAAGAGCGGCCGCCTGGTCTTTGTGACGGTCTCTGCGCAGGTGGGTAATGACGGAGGAGCCGCTCTCCACGAGAAGCAGACCTTTGTCTATCGCGATGCCGGACCGCCCGTTGTTTCAACGGTCGAGGAGAGCAGGCGCGGGCAGGACTGGGGCATGGAGGTTCCGATCTCCCCGCCTCTCCTCTTTCGATTCTCGGCTTTGACATTCAACGCCCATCGCATTCACTATGACCGGGAGTACGCCATAGAACAGGAGGGCTACCCCGGCCTCGTGCTTCACGGCCCCCTGATCGCGCTCCTCATGGCGGATCTGGTGAGACGGAACGCAAGCGAAGAACCGACGACCTTCGAGTTTCGCCAGCGTGCCCCTGTTTTTGAAGGAGACACACTCCGGGTTCTCGGTTTCAAACAAGGCGACACCGACATCGAACTGCTGGCGCAACGAGGCGACGGCCGGGTGTCGGCGACCGGACGGTGTGCTTTGGCGTAACAACCACAGGAAAGGGGACTCGTGTTCAAGCTGCACATCATCGGGGCGGGAACCCCGACACCGTCTCCCAACCGGTTCGGCACCTGCTACATCGCCGAAATCGGGGACACGCTGCTGATGTTCGACTGCGGCCCCGCGGCCACCTACAAGATGACCCGCATGGGACTCTGGCCGACCCGTGTCAGCCACCTCTTTTTCAGCCACCACCACTTTGACCACAACGCCGACTATCCCTGCTTTCTGCTCACCCGTTGGGATCAATCGACCGAGGACGTTGAGCCGCTTCGCGTGTATGGGCCTCCCCCGACCCGCCAGGTGACCGAGGCGTTGATCGGGGAAAGCGGGGCCTTTTTTCCGGACTGGCAGGCCAGGGTCGAGCATCCGGGCAGCCGGGAGATCTACCAGGCGCGAGGCGGAACGCTGCCGAGACGCCCGCCGGCCATCGAAGTCCAGGAGATCGACACCGGCGACAGCGTGAGCGGCGGCTGCTGGAAGGTGACCGGAGCCCGGGTCAAGCACATCGAACCCTGGATGCCCACCTTGGCCTATCGCCTGGAAGTAAAGGACACCTCTCTGGTCATGACCAGCGACACGGGCCTGTGTCCGAGCATAACGGACTTTGCAAGAGGAGCAGACTACCTGCTGATCCACTGCTGGGACCTTCAGGCGCGAATGCAGCCGTCTGAAGCCGGCATGATCACCGGCACGCAGACGGCCGCACAAATCGCAGAAGAGTGCGGAGCAGGTCAATTGCTGCTGTCTCACCTCGGGCCCAAGCTGGACCGACCTGAGGACCGGAGAACGGCTGTTGAGGACATCGAAAAAAGATTCGGGGGAGCGTTTGATTTCGTGGACGAACTCTCCACACTTGAACTCGAATAAGGCAATGAAATAGGAAAGGAGTTGGGAGTCCTGCGAGTCATATCCGGATCGATGTGCTCGATCGATTTCATCGATTGAGCTCTCAGGCTCCCGATGGGCGATACGTTCATCTCGCAAACACCTTCTCTTCTCCCTCCTGGGGAGGTTCCCCACCTTTAAGATCAGGTGTGTTGCCCACAGCCCTCCCCTGCTGCTCCTGGTGCTGTGGATCTGCCACGATGATAAAATGGTGAAAGAGCTGCCTCTCCCCCCATCAAGATTCACGAGTACATTGAGTTTCGCGACATGCTAACCAAAACCAAGGTGGTTATAATACCTCAACAGCGAAATGAGAAAGTGATAACGCGACACGACAGAGGTTGAGCCTAATTCC
>JAIPEI010000159.1 GCA_021737245.1 Deltaproteobacteria bacterium
GACCGGACGGCCGAACCGAAACCCGTGGCGCGGGCGCCGCAGCCGCCCCGGTCGACCGCAGCCGTTCCCGTCGCCGTGAAAACTCCGCCTCCCCGGCCGGAGACCCGCACCGCGTCCAAACCGGCGGCGTCCTCCAGGCCCGTGAAAGCTTCATCGCCTGCACCCGCCGCTTCCCGCGAGCCGGAAACTGCAGGTAGCATGGACACGAGCCGGTTCAGGCTGGAGGCGATCGTCTGGTCCAGCAATCCCGAAAGCCGTTTCGTCGTGATCAACGGAAACATTCTGCGGCTGGGAGGAACCATGGACGGCCTGACCGTGACCGCCATCGAGAGAAACAGTGTCAAGCTTCGCTCCGGGGACAAGGCCGGGGAGATCCGGTTCAACCTTGACTGACCGCGGATCTTTCCGCTCCGCCCACACCCGCCTGCTGACTGCTCGCGTGCTCATGGTACCCAGGAGGAGCCGGCGTGTGCCGAATCGGCGTCTACATCTGTGAGTGCGGACCCAACATCGGCCGGACCCTGCGCCTCCCGGCCCTGGTGCAGTCCACCGGGAACCTGACGGGAGTGGTCCGCGTGCGGCGGGTCCCGGTCCTGTGCGGACGGGAGGGACTGGACTTCCTGGGGGAAGAGATCGTAGCGCAGGGGCTGGACCGCGTGGTGGTCGCAGGGTGTTCGCCCAGGGAGCATGAGTCGACCTTTCGATCGGTCCTGGAACGCGCGGGCCTGAACCCCTATATGCTTCAGGTGGCCAACATCCGGGAGCAATGCGAATGGGTCGTCAGGGACCGTGACCAGGCGACCGGGCTGGCGCGGCGCCTCGTGGCCGGCGCGGTTGCGCGTGTCCGGCATCACGAACCGCTGCTTCCCTCCGAGATTGCGGTTTCCACGGATGTCGTCGTGATCGGGGCCGGCACGGCCGGAGTCCGGGCGGCACTTACCCTGGCCGGAAAGAAGCGTGTCGTTCACCTGGTGGAGCGGCTGCCCTGCGTGGGAGGAAAGGTCCCTCTGTACGAGGACGTGTTCCCGGGCATGGCCTGTGCGGCGTGCGTAATGGATCCGATGCTGGACGAGCTCCTTCACCACGACGGCATTCGGGTTCACCTCATGAGCAGCGTTGAGGAGCTCCTCGGGTTCAAGGGCAACTTCACCGTCCGGCTTCTCCAGAGCCCTCGGTACGTGGACCCGGAGGCCTGCCTGGGATGCGGGGCCTGCGTGGAGGCCTGCCCGGTCCGGGTGCCCGACGAGTGGAACCCCGGACTTGCCGAACGGCGTGCCGTGGCCGTTCCCTACCCGGGTGTGCTGCCCAGCCTGGCCGTCGTCGACCCACGCCACTGCCTTAGGTGGCAGGGGGAGGATTGCAGGGCCTGCGAAGAGGCGTGCCCCTTCGATGCGGTTCGCTTCGAAGAGGAGGCCCGCGTCCAGGAGATTCAGGCCGGTGCCGTGATCGTGGCCACGGGGTTCGACCTCTCCGATCCGGGCCGCTTCCCGCAGTACGGGTACGGCCGCCTTGCCGACGTCATCACCTCGTTCGAGCTGGAACGGATGTTGAACAGCTCGGGGCCGACCGGCGGCCGGGTCCTTCGAAAGGACGGCACGGTGCCTGGTCACGCAGGCTTCGTCCTGTGCGTGGGATCCCGGGATCCCCGGGCCGCCCCCCACTGCTCCGAGGTCTGCTGCCGCTACACCCTCAAGTTCCTGCACCGGATCCTGGCTCAGGGTGCGGTGGATCGTGCCACCGTGTTTCACGCGGGCCTGCATCTCCCCGGCGGGGCGTCCCAGGACCTCTACAGGGCACTCGAAGGCAACCCTTCCGTCCATTTCGTCCGCATGGGAGCTCCGAACTCAGCCGGGATCCTCGAGCAGAACGGATCCCTGGCGGTGCGGTTTCCGGACGAGGAAGGACGGGTGCGGTCGCACCTTGTGGACATGGCGATTCTGGCGCCGGCCATGGAAGGGGCGTCCGGGAACCGGGAGCTTGCCCGGATTCTGCATCTCGAGACGGGCGGGACCGGCTTCTTCGACCAGGGCATCACGCTCCTGGACCGGGTCGAAGCCGGCAGAGAAGGGGTGTTCGTGGCGGGCTGCGCAGCCGGTCCCACCGATATCCTCGGCGCCGCCACGGGCGGGCAGGCCGCGGCGGGGCGGGTGCTCTCGGAGCTCGTGCCTGGAGAGACCCTGCGGCTGGAGCCAGTGACGGCCGGCGTGGACGAAACGCTTTGCTCCGGGTGCGCGGTCTGCGAGGGGCTTTGTCCCTATGGTGCGATCGAGCGGAAGGACGACCCTCCCCGGATTATGGTCAACCGGGTTCTCTGCCGCGGGTGCGGGACGTGCGCAGCGGCCTGCCCCTCCGGCGCCGTTCACTGCGCCCATTTCTCGGACGGGCAGATCGCGGCGGAGGTCGAAGCCATGCTGGGAAGAGAGGATCAAGGAGAAAGGAGCAAGGAGAAAGGATCAAGGATTGCGGGGTAAGGGAAAGAGGAAGAAGTGGGGAAAACAAGATAAATATAAGGTGTCCATACAGAAGAAGGCGAGGCTTTGATAAGAAAGGAAACAAGTTGATGGAGAGGGGCTCCGGAGCCACACAGTCAGGGGAGGGACCGGCGGTTTTCGAGCCCGTGATCGTGGCGTTCCTCTGCAACTGGTGCGCCTGCGAGGGGGCCGACGCCGCAGGACGGGCCCGCCTGGAACTGCCTGCGAACGTGCGGCCCGTCCGACTGCTGTGCAGCGGCCGGGTGGACCCGCAGCACGTCCTGGAGGCGTTCGCCTGCGGGGCGGACGGCGTTTTGATCCTGGGATGCCGTCCAGGGGAGTGCCGCTATCGGGAAGGCAACCTGCATGCCATGAAACGGGTGGCGCTTTTAAGGCGCCTCCTGGGGCCCCTGGGCGTGGAGACGGAACGGCTGGACCTCGAGTGGGTGGCCGCAGGAGAGGGGAAGCGCTACGCAGAGGTCGTCACCGGGATGGTGGAGTCCCTTCGGGCTCTTGGTCCCTTGAAACCGCAGAGCGCTTCCACGCATACCACGGCCAAGGCCCCGGATGCCCGCACAAAGGTGGAGCTGTGAAGAGCCGTCCTGCAAGGCGCCGTCCGAAGCTGGGCATGACCTGGCTGTCGAGCTGCGGGGGATGCGAGGAGTCCATCCTCGACCTGGGGCCGGACTTGGCCGGGATCCTCGGGCAGGTGGACCTGGTCTACTGGCCCATCGGCATGGACGGTCGCATGGAAGACCTTTGCAAGGTGCCGGACGGCGGGCTCGATGCGGTCTTGATCAACGGTTCCGTGAGGACCGAGGAGCACGTGGAAACGGCCGGGCTCCTCCGGCAAAAGGCTCGGATCGTGGTGGCCCACGGGAGCTGCGCCCACCTGGGAGGGGTGTACGGGTTGGCCAACCTGTTTTCCAGGGAAGCGGTTCTCGAACGCTCTTACGGAGAGGATGGGCCTCGGCTTCCCCGGCTGCTGGACCGGGTGAAGGCCCTGGGGGACGTGGTGAAGGTGGATGTGGTGATCCCGGGCTGCCCCCCGACGCCGGACCGCGTCCGGGAGGCGCTCGACAGCCTGATCCGGGGGACCCTTGCCCGGGGCGCCGTGCTCGCGGATGACCGCGCCTTGTGCCGCACGTGCCCGCGAGGAGAGACCCGGCGTCCGGACACGCGGATCCGCCGGTTTCGCCGCGTCCACGAGGCGACCCTGGACCCGGACCTCTGCTTTCTCGAGCAGGGGATCGTCTGCCTGGGACCGGTGACCCGCGGAGGCTGCGAAGCGCGGTGCGTGCGCGGAAACCTGCCGTGCAGGGGATGCTTCGGTCCGGTGGGGGAGGTGAAGGATCAGGGCGGAGGGGGCGTCGGCTTCCTGGCGGCCCTGCTTGAAGGGGCGTCCGAGGAGGAGCTGGAGCAGGCCTTGGACGGCCTGGCCGATCCAACCGGTCTCCTCTACCGCTACAGCCTGCCTTCGTCGCTGTTCGGCGGCAGGAATGAAGGGGAGGGGCCGTGAGCCGCAGCATCCGCATCGATCCGGTGACCCGTTTGGAAGGAGCGGGACGAATCGAAATCCACCTGGATGGATCCGGCAACGTGGATCGAGCGCGTTTCCAGGTGGTGGACTTCAAGGGCTTCGAGACCTTCTGCCGGGGTCGGGCCGCGGAGGAGATGCCCACCCTGACCCAGAAGATCTGCGGGGTCTGCCCCACGGCCCACCACTTGGCCTCGGTCAAGGCCCTGGATCGCGTGTTCGCCGTGAAGCCCCCTCCGGCGGCCAGGAGAATCCGGGATCTCGCGTATCACGGGTTCCTGCTGGAGGACCATTTGCTGCACTTTCTCGTCCTCGCAGGACCGGATTTCCTCTCGCATGCCGGGGAGCGGAGCCTCATGGGTGTCCTGAAAGGCCCCGCAGGCCGTGTTGCAAGGAGGCTGCTTCAGATCCGGGAACGCGTGCGCGGGCTGGCCGCCCTGACGAGCGGGAGCGCCCTCTACCCGGTCTTCGGCGTCCCCGGAGGGGTGACCCGTCCGCTCAGGGTGGAGGATGTGACCCGGATTCGCACCGTCTCCGAGGAGGCCGTGTCCGGAGCCCAGGAGGCTTTGGAGCTTTTTCACGACCGGGTGCTGACCCATCCGCTGTTTACGGAGATGCTCGAGGCGCCTCACCTTGCTCACCGCACCCACTACATGGGGCTGGTGGACGACAGGGGCGTTCTGAGCGTGACTGGAGGCCGGGTGCGGGTCGTGGGGCCGGAAGGCGTTGTGTACCGGGAGTTCGACCCGGAAGCGTACCCGACCCACCTGGAGGAACGGGTGGTTTCCTGGAGCTACATGAAGCCGGTGTTTCTCAAAGCGGTCGGATGGCAGGGATACACGGACGGCCCGCAGAGCGGGGTCTATCGCGTGGGGCCCCTGGCCCGGCTGAACGCGTGCGAGGCTTTGTCCACGCCTCTGGCCCAGGCCGAGGCCGAGCGCATGTTCAGCAGGCTGGGGGGGCGCCCTGTACACCAGACCATGGCTTACCACTGGGCGCGGTTGATCGAGGCCCTGTTCGCCGCCGAGCGGATGAGGGAGATTGCGGAGGAGGGGGACCTGGCCGATCCCTGCGTCCGCAGGTTCCCCACCCGTTCGGCCGGCGAAGGGACCGGAGTGTGCGAGGCCCCGCGGGGCACGCTCTTTCATCAATATCGGGTGGGCGTTGACGGGCTCCTGGAGGACGTGGACCTCGTGGTGGCCACCCAGCACAATGCAGCCGCTGTTTGCATGGCCGTGGAGGCCGAGGCCCGCGCCGCGGTTGGGAGCCAGGGGGCGCTCACAGTGGAAGGCGCGAACCGGGTGGAGGTCGCCTTTCGGGCCTATGATCCCTGCCTGGCCTGCGCTTCGCATGCGGTGGAGGGCGTGGAGGGCGCGTCGGACAGGATGCGAGTCTACGACCGCAGGGGAGACCCGCTTCGGGTCGATTGACTCGATCTGGAAACGGGCTGCTGCCGGACCTCGTTTCCCGCTCGTTCTCGAAAGGGAGGAATACGCATGGCGGTGGAGACGCTCGACACGCTGGGCATGAAGTGCCCGCAGCCTGTTCTGAAAATCGCGGTGAAGGCCCCGGACATGAAGCCGGGGGACGTGCTCGAAATCCTGGGCGACTGCCCGACCTTCGAGCGGGACATCCGCACGTGGTGCGAACGCCTGGGGAAAACCTTTCTCTCGGTGCAGGACGAAGGCGACAGCCGAAAACGGATTCAGATTCAGTTCTGACGGCTCGGCGGGCCTGCCGGCCCGTTCGGGGAGTGACGCCCCGAACGGGCCGCGGGACTCAGGATTTCCCTTCTTGCCGCGCCTTCTTGAGGGCCATGTACACCCGCTCCGGGGTCAGGGGAAGCTCGCTGATCTGGACGCCGACGGCGTCGGACACGGCGTTCAGGATGGCGGGGATGGTGGGCATGATGGCCCCCTCTCCCACCTCCTTGGCGCCGAAGGGCCCGTTGGGTTCGTTGCTCTCCACGATGATGGTGTCCACGTTGGGCATGTCGAGCGCCGTGGGGATCTTGTACTCGGCCAGGTTGGCGTTCAGGATGCGGCCCTTGTCGTCGAACTTGACCTCCTCGAACAGGGCCTCCCCCAGACCCATGGAGAGGGAGCCCTGCATCTGGCCTTCCACCGACGTTACATTTATGGCGAAGCCGCAGTCGTGGGCGTCGGTCATCCGCTCCACCGTCACCTTGCCCGTCTCCATGTCCACGCTCACCTCCACGACCTGCGCGCTCGGGCCATAGGCGGGCGAGGTGCCCACCGCTGCTCCCTTGAACTTTCCTCCCAGCTCGCCGGGCCTGTACTTGCCGGTGCCTACGATGGATCCTTTTTCCAGGTAGGCGATGCGCGCGGCTTCTTTGAAGGTCAAGGCTTCGCTTTCGGGCGGGTTGTCCAGAAAGCCCCGGTGCTCCTTGATGTAGCGGGTCCGGAGTGCGGAAAAGTCGGGCGTTTCTCCGTTGAACACGATGTGCCCTTCCTTCACGTCCAGCCCCTGGTAGGGGACCTTCAAGGCGTCGGCCAGGACTTCCAGGACCTGGCGCTTCGCATCCTCGGCCGCCTGCTTGGTGGCGTGGCCGGTCATGAGGGTCTGGCGGCTCGAGTAGGCCCCCAGGTCAACGCTGTAGTCCGTGTCGCCGGAGCTCACCTTGATGTGGTCCAGTGGAACGCCCAGGGCCTCCGCGGCGATCATGGCCATGGCCGTGTCCGAGCCCTGGCCGATCTCGGCCGATCCGGTGAGCAGGTGGGCCGTTCCCCCGTCGTCGCTCAGCTTGATCACCACGGTGGAGTGGGCCGTGTCCGAGCGGTAGATGGGATATCCCGCACCCGACACGAAAAAGCCGCAGGCCATGCCCACGCCCCGGCCCTTGGGCATCTTTCCCCGCTTCTCCTTCCAGCCCGACCCCTCGGCCACGGCCTCGATGCACTCTTTCATGCCGAAGCTGCTGACGTTAAGATCGTTGCAGGTGATGTCCCCGGCGCCCATGGCGTTCTTGAGACGGATTTCAAGTGGATCCATGCCCAGCTCGTCGGCGATGAGGTCGATCTGCTGCTCCCAGGCCGCGCGTGCAGCCACGCCGCCGTGACCGCGCTGGGCCCCGCAGGCGGGCTTGTTCGTGTAAACCCGCCAGCCGTCATACTTCATGTTGGGAAGCCGGTACGGCGCGCCGAGCAGGGAGCCGGCGTAGTAGACCGTTGCGATGCCGAAGCTGGTGTAGGCCCCCCCGTCGAGGTAGCACTCGTTCGTCAGGGCCATGAGGGAACCGTCCTTTTTCACGCCCGTGGTCAGGGTGTGCTTGAACTGGTGGCGCGCACGGGAGAAGAGAAACACCTGCTCCCGGGTGTAGTTCATCTTGACCGGCTTGCCGGTCTTCATGGAGAGGAGACAGGAGGCCAGCTCCATGGGATTGGTCCCGGCCTTGGGCCCGAACCCGCCGCCCACGTACGGCTTGACCACCCGCACCTTGCCCATGGACAGACCCAGGACCATGGCCACGATCCTCTGGACGTAGTGGGGCACCTGGGTGGAGGTGTGCAGGGTCAAGTATCCGTTCAGGTCGTAGTCCGCGACCACGCCGTTGGGCTCCAGGAACGCTCCGTCCTGCCGTTTGTTGATGAAGGTGTCCGTTCGGATCAGGTCGCACTCCTTGAAGGCCGATTCTACGTCCCCGAACTCCTGGTGGACCTCCCCGCATATGTTGCCGGCGTACTTGTCATGGAGCTGGGGCGCCTCTTCGGCCATAGCCTCCTCGATCGTGAGGAGGGCGGGCAGCCCCTCGTAGTCCACCTTGATGAGGGAGAGGGCCTCCTGGGCGGTCTCCGGGTCGACCGCCGCCACGGCCGCGACCTCGTCGCCCACATAGCGGACCCGGTCGTGGCAGAAAATAGTTTCGTCGTATCTTGCGGGGCTGACCCCGTACGGTACGAGCCCGGCGTCCTCCGCTGTGACCACGGACTTCACCCCCGGCAGCTTTCGGGCCGCG
>JAIPEI010000160.1 GCA_021737245.1 Deltaproteobacteria bacterium
GGACCGACCTGTTCGTCGGCAACGTCCCCGGAGAGATCGGCACGGGCTGCGTGCTCGCCGTTCTTCTGGGGGGGGTCTACCTCCTGGCGCGCGGCCGCATCACCTGGCACATTCCGGTCGGCTTCATTGCGTCCGCATGGCTGTTCGGCATGATCTTCCACCAGGTCGATCCGGGCAGTTACGCCCACCCGACCTATCATGTCCTCTCGGGGTGGATGATGCTGGCGGCCCTGTTCCTGGCCACGGAAAAGGGCACGGCGCCCCACGGCGCACCCGGCATGATTCTGTACGGCGTGGGCTGCGGCCTTCTCACCATGATCATCCGCATGTGGGGGGTGTACATGGAGGGTGTCCCTTTTGCGATCCTTCTGATGAACGCCCTGACGCCGCTCCTGGACCGCGTCAGGCCGAGAGCCGTGGGGAGGAGAGTCGAAATTGCGTGAGCTACTGAGGATGATTATCGTCTTGGCTGTAATCTGCGGCTGCTCCGGGCTGGTCCTTTCCTTCACCAACCAGGTGACCCTGGAGCAGAGAGAGAACCAGCTCCTGACCTATGTGCAGGGTCCTTCGATCCAGTCCGTGCTGTCGGGACAGGAGTACGACAACGATCCCATCCAGGACCGGTTCACCGTGAGCCTGGGAGAGGACGACCAGGGAAACCCCATTGAAATGACGGTCTTCCCCGCAAAGAAGGGAGACGACATGGTGGCCATGGCCTATGCCTCCTCGGGGATGGGGTACGGGGGGGAGATCGACGTGATGGTGGGGTTCGACCGGGAAGGCAACCTCGCCGGCGTCAGCATCATGACCCACGCCGAAACCCCGGGTCTGGGTGCGCGGATCGAGGAGCCCGGTTTCACGGAGCAGTTCCGGAACCTCGAGGTCAAGGACGGCGTCCAGCTGTCGCAGGATGGCGGGGAGGTCGACGGCATCAGCGGTGCGAGCTTTTCCAGCAAGGGCGTGGTCTCGGCGATCAACAAGGCCGTGGACGTTTTCCCCAAGGTCAAAGAGGAGGTGAGCTGATCCATGAGTGTCGTGAACGAATTCACCAAGGGCCTCTGGAAGGAGATTCCACCGTTTCGTCTGGTGCTCGGTCTCTGTCCCACGCTCGCCGTGACCACTGCGGCCAAGAACGGCATGGCCATGGGGCTGGCCACGACCTTCGTGCTGGTCTGTTCCAACATCCTGATCAGCCTGCTGCGGAACGTGATCCCCAGAAAGGTCCGAATCGCAGCGTTCATCGTGGTCATCGCATCCTTCGTGGTCATTGTGGAGCTGCTGATGCAGGCCTACTACTACCCCATGTACAAGATCCTGGGGCTGTTCATCCCGCTTATTGTGGTGAACTGCATCATCCTCGGAAGGGCGGAGGCCTTCGCGTCCAAGAATCCCCTCCTTCCTTCCCTGGCGGACGGCCTGGGAATGGGGATCGGTTTCACGCTCTCCCTGACGTTCCTCGGGGCGGTGCGCGAGATCATCGGGAACGGCACCCTGTTCGGCATGTCGGTTCTCTGGAGCAGCTACGAACCCTTTTCCGTGATGGTCAAGGCGCCCGGGGCCTTTCTGTGCCTGGGCGTGATCCTGGGCCTCATGAACTGGGTCAGCACATTGCAGAATAAGCGGGGTTGATGCCGGGGCGAAGAGCCCCTGTCGGCTGAAGCAGCCGCAGGGACCGCAAGGGGGCCCGGGGAGGGATCAAACGATGTCCGATTTTCTTCTACTGTTTGTAAGCGCGGCGTTCGTGAACAACGTGGTCCTGGTGCGATACCTGGGCCAGTGCCCGTTTCTCGGGGTCAGCAACCGCCTGGACACGGCCATCGGCATGAGCATGGCCGTGGTGTTCGTGATCACCCTGGCGAGCGCCGTGACGTGGAACGTGCAGCACTACATCCTGAATCCATACGGCCTGGGCTACCTTCAGACCATCGCGTTCATCCTGGTGATCGCGACGCTCGTGCAGCTGGTGGAGATGTTCCTCCAGAAATCGGTGCCCGCCCTCTACCGCGCGCTCGGGATCTTCCTGCCCTTGATCACCACGAACTGCGCGGTCATGGGCGTGGCCGTGCTGAACATTCAGAACGACTACACCTTTGTGGAGACCCTGGTGTTCGCGTTCGCATCGAGCATCGGCTACGGTGTGGCCCTGGTCCTGATGACCGGGATTCGCGAGCGCCTGAACACCGCGCCCGTGCTTTCGAACCTGACGGGAACGCCGGCCGCGTTGATCACGGCCTGCATGCTGGCACTGGCATTCATGGGATTTGCAGGGATGGTTCAGTAGGCGGTCGTCCTGCCGCGCCGGACCACGGAGTAAGACCATGCTCGAAGCGCTTTTGGCCATTGGAGGACTGGGACTCGTCGCGGGCCTCGGGCTCGCCGTCGCGTCCAGGGTGTTCTACGTGTATGTCGATCCAAAGATCGTGGCCGTGGAGGAGGCCCTTCCCGGCGCGAACTGCGGCGGCTGCGGGTACCCCGGATGCAGTGGAGCGGCCGGCGCCATCGTGAGGGGTGCGGCTGAACCCAACGTCTGCGTGGCCGGGGGCAGCTCGGTCCACACGGCGATCGCCGGCCTTCTCGGGGTGGAGATCAAGGAGCGGGAACCGGAGATCGCGAGGCCCGGCTGCACCTACGGCCTCGACAGCGCGGACCTGAAGTACGAGTACGACGGGTTCCGGGGCTGCGGGGGGGCCGTTCTCCTGGACGGGGGAGCCAAGGTGTGCCCGGTCGGGTGCCTGGGCCTGGGCACCTGTGTGCGTGCGTGCCCGTTCGGCGCCCTGTCCATGGGGCCCGACAACCTGCCCGTGGTGGACGAGGAGCTGTGCACCGGGTGCGGCACCTGTGAGCGCGTGTGCCCCAAGCATATCATCACCCTCTCTTCCAGCACCAGGCGGGCACTGAGGGAGTACACGACCGATCAGTGCTCCGCGCCCTGCCAGCGGGCCTGTCCGGCCGGGATCAACGTGCCGGAGTACATCCGTTGCATCGGGGAAGGCGACTACCGGGAGGCCGTTCGCATCATCAAGGAGACCAACCCTTTTCCCTCGGTCTGCGGCCGGATCTGCGTGCATCCCTGCGAGTACGAGTGCAGGCGGAACCTGGTGGATCAGGGGGTGGCCATCAACCCCCTGAAGCGCTTCGCGTCGGACCGGGAGCGGCTGTCCGGAGAGCGGGTGCCGGCCTACCGGGCGCCGGAGACGGGCAGACGCATCGCGGTGATCGGCGGGGGCGCCGAAGGTTTGACCGCGTCCTATTTCCTGAACCGCATGGGACACGAGTCGGTCGTGTACGAGGGTTCCTCCCGAATGGGCGGCCTCCTGCGCTACGGGCTGCCCCGGAACCGCTTGCCGTCCGATGTCCTCGACTGGGACATCGAGGGCGTCCGGGAGGCCGGGGTCGCGTTCGAGACCGGGCAGCGGCTGGGACGGGACATGACCGTGGGGTCGCTGCTGGAGGAGGGATATGACGCGGTCCTGGTCGCCCTGGGAGGATGGGACACGCAGATGTCCCAACGAACCCCCGGCGAGGTGTTGAAACCGTTGCCGGGCGTCTACCTCCTGCTGGACTTCCTCCTGGCCTTCCGGGAAGGAAAGCAGCGGGTCCTGGGAAAGCGCGTGGTGATCCTGGGAGGCGGGAGCGCCGCACTGGAGGCCGCAAGGATTCACATTCGGGAAGACGCACGGGAGGTACACATGGTCTTCCGCGTACCCCGAAGCCGGGCGCCCTTCTCGGAAGAGGTGCTCGAAGACGCTGAGGAACAGGGAATCCAGCTCCATTTCGAGACGGCCGTCACGCGCATGATGGGCCGGGACGACGAGTTGACCCATCTGGAGCTGACCCGTCTGGATGCGCTGCATGACGCCCCGCGTGAAATCCTGGCCGCCGACACCTTCCTCACCGGCTCCGGCCGGTTTCCCGAGCTCGTCTACGTCCCTCAGGCGGGCGGGGGAGACGTCGAGATCGAATCCAGGCGGGGCACGGTGAGCTGGGAGACCCTCGTGCCGTACGCCGGCCCCTGCGCTACGGAGGCGACGGGCGTGTTCCGGCCCGGCGAGGCCAACGCCGACTACCGCGCCGTGGTGGAGGCCATGGGGTCGGGGAGGAGGGCGTCCGCCACGATTCAACGGTACCTGAGCGGTGAAAGCGTGGAAGGGCCGGAGCACATGATTCGGGCGAACACCCGGGTCTTGAGCCTGGCGGAGCTGGAACCCGTGTCCATGGCTCCGCGCGAGCCTGTGCCGGTCCCTCCGGAGGAGGAGCTGCGCGCCGACCCGTTCCTGGAGGTGGAGTCGACCTACGACGAGGATCAGGCGCGCCGGGAGGCGAAACGATGCCTGCAGTGCGGTCTCATCTGTTATCGCAGGACGGAGGGGCCTGTTCACTAGCGGGGAGAATACGGCTCATCCGGGGCAGATATTCCGAGGAGGGCCGGGAAGCGCTTCGTTCGAATCGTCTTACGAGGAGAAACGCCCCGATCATGGCCAGGATGCCCGCCGCCACGGCGTACAGGGTCGGGTCCTCGACACTGTCTTCGACCCAGAGGCTCCCCAGGTACGCCCCCGCGACAAGGGCGGCGACGGGAACCAGGTACACCAGAAACGAGAGCTTCATGACGGACGCAGCCGGCAGGGAGATCTCTACGCGGTCCCCTTCCTCGGCCCCGAGCTCGTTCGTGACCTCGACGCGCATGGTTCTTCCCGAAAGCATTTCGCAGGCCCCCTTGCTCCGGCACTGCTCGCAGGCCGAGGACCTCTCGACGAGGACCACGGCGGTTTCGGGGGAGGCTTTCTCGACAACACCGATTTCCGTCAGCATGGGAGCACCCGTTTTTTTGGACCGTCAGAGCTCCAACATAACCTCCTCCATCCCGAAGGGCAAACCCTTTTCGAATGCGTCCCCTCGGGGGGTGAAACTTAAACTTCTTGATCCCCATCCCGGACGGCGGCATCCTCGGGCGGGGTGATGGTTGCGTAGAAGAAACCCTTGTCTCCCGAAGAGGCGCGGAGAGCGCCGAGAAAGAGCGAATCGTCATGGAAACCGAAAACACGATGACCATCAACGGCATAGAGGTCGGCTTCACCCCGGGCGAGACCATCCTGGAGGTCGCCCGCAGAAACGACATCCACATCCCGACCCTGTGCTATCTCAAGGGGGCTTCCCCGACGGGCGCCTGCCGGGTCTGCGTGGTGGAGGTCAAGGGAGCCCGGAACCTGGTGGCCTCTTGTGCGGCGCCGGCCGCTCCCGGCATGGAGGTCCTCACCGAGAGCCCGAAGGTGGTGCGGGGCCGGCGGTTGAACATCGAGCTGCTGCTGGCCTCCGGCCAGCACAACTGCCTGGTGAAGGAAGCGGGCCTGGACGACTGGACCGACTTCCAGCTCGAGGCGCTCGAGAGCGAGGGACACAAGGACATCTGCCCGGCCTACGGGGACTGCCGCCTTCAGGATCTCGCCATCCTGTACCGGGCCCGGTCGGACCGGTTTCCCACCGCGGAGGTTCGCTACCCCGTCGAAAACATCAACCCGCTCATCGTGCGGGACTTCTCCCGATGCATCCTCTGCGGCCGGTGCGTGCAGGCCTGCAACGAGATCCAGGTGAACAACGCCATCAGCTTCGGGTATCGGGGGAAGGAGTCCAAGATCGTGGCCAAGGGGGACCAACCCTTGAAGGAGTCGGACTGCGTCTTCTGCGGGGAGTGCGTCCAGGCCTGCCCGGTGGGCGCGCTCGTCCCCCTGTCCGACCTGGAGCAGTGCGGGTTGCGGGAGGAGGCCGAGAAGATCCGCACCACCTGCTCCTACTGCGGGGTGGGATGCCAGATCTTTCTGCACGTCCGGGACGGCCGGGTGATCAAGGCCACCGGGGTGGAGGACGTGGGCCCGAACTACGGCAGCCTCTGCGTGAAGGGCCGTTTCGGAAACGACTTCATTCACGACGAGGGGCGCCTGACCAAGCCCCTGATCCGGGAGGGCGACGGCTTTCGGGAGGCCGGGTGGGACGAGGCCCTGGACCTGGTGGCCGGGAAGCTGGGCGCCCTGCGGCAGGAGTCCGGGGCCGACGCCCTCGGGGTGCTCTCCAGCGCCCGGATCACGAACGAGGAGAACTACCTGGCCCAGAAGTTCACCCGCGCCGTGCTGGGCACCAACAGCGTGGACCACTGCGCCCGTCTCTGACACAGCTCCACGGTGGCCGGTCTGGCCGCAGCATTCGGCAGTGGCGCCATGACGAACCCGATTCGGGACATCGAGAAGGCGGACGTCATCCTGATCACCGGGTCCAACACTACGGAGAACCACCCGGTCCTCTCCTCCTACGTCAAGCGGGCCGTCTCCTTCAAGGGGACCAGGCTGATCGTGGTGGACCCCAGAAGGATCCCCGTCACGGGGTTCGCGGACATCTGGTTGAGGCAGACCCCGGGCACCGACGTGGTCTGGATCAACGGCTTGATGCGCGTGATCATCGAGGAGGGGCTCTACGACGAGGAGTACGTCCGATCCAGGACCGTCGGCTTCGACGACCTGAAAAAGGCCGTGGAGCCGTTCACGCCGGAGCACGTGGAGCAGGTGACCGGCATTCCTGCGGACGACCTGATCGCCGCGGCCCGGCTGTACGCGAGCCGAAAGGCGGGGTCCATCCTCTACGCCATGGGCATCACCCAGCACATCTCCGGCACGGACAACGTCAAGTCCCTGGCGAACCTGGCCATGCTCTGCGGCAACGTCGGGGTCCGCGGCGGCGGTGTGAACCCGCTGAGGGGGCAGAACAACGTGCAGGGCGCCTGCGACATGGGCGCCCTCCCGAACGTCTACACCGGCTACCAGAAGACGGCGGACCTGGCGGTTCGGGAGCGCATGGCCCAAGCCTGGGGCGTGGAGGCCCTGCCGGACCGTCCGGGTCTGGTGGTGACCGAGATGATGGAAAAGGCCCACCAGGGAGAGCTGCGCGCGTTGTACATCATCGGCGAGAACCCCATGGTGAGCGACCCGGACCTGGCCCACGCACGAAAGAGCCTGGAGAAGCTGGACTTCCTGGTGGTGCAGGACATCTTCCTCACCGAGACGGCCCGCATGGCGGACGTGGTGCTCCCCTCGGCCTGCTTTGCCGAGAAGAACGGGACCTTCACGAACACGGAGCGCAAGGTGCAGCGGGTTCGGAAGGCCGTGGAGCCCCCGGGCGATGCCAGGGAGGACTGGCGCATCATCTGCGATCTCTCCACGCGCATGGGCTACGAAATGCAGTACGAGAGCGCCCAGGCCGTCATGGAGGAGATCGCCCGGGTCACCCCGTCCTACTGCGGTATCACCTACGAACGGCTGGAGCGGGAGGAGATCCACTGGCCCTGCACCGGCTCGGACCACCCGGGGACGCCCTGCCTCCACATGGACCAGTTCACCTGCGGCCTGGGCGTGTTTCACGCCATCGACTACCGGCCCCCGGACGAGCTGCCCGACGAGGAGTACCCCCTCTATCTCACCACGGGCCGGGTGCTCTACCAGTACCACACCGGCACCATGACCATGAAGAGCCCGGGGCTGAACGCACGGGCCCCGGAGTGCTTCGTGGAGATCTCGGACCGGGACGCGGAGCGCTACGGCGTGAGCAACGGCCAGCCCATGAAGGTCAGCTCCCGGCGGGGGAGGATCGAGGCCAAGGCCAGGGTCTCGGACACGGCCGTGGACGGCACCCTGTTCATCCCGTTTCACTGGGCCGAGGCGGCTGCGAACGAGCTGACGAACGCGGCCCTGGACCCCACGGCCAAGATCCCGGAGTTCAAGGTGTGCGCGGTGCGGATCGAACCGTAGGCCGTCAGGGCGTACCGAAGAGAAACGCACCGCAGGCAAACTTCCATGATCGGCTTCCGGTCACCCCCGCCGATGAAAATCGCTGTTTTCGTAGGGCGGGGTTTTACACCCCGCCGTGCTTGTTGCAGGCCTTGCGGCGGCATATGAAATGCC
>JAIPEI010000161.1 GCA_021737245.1 Deltaproteobacteria bacterium
CTCCGAACCACCGGTGATCATGGCGTCCGCGATTCCTTCACGGATCAGGCGGAACGACTCCCCTACGGCATGGGGGCTCGCCGCACAGGCGGGTTCGATGGAGAGGTTCGGGCCCTTTGCTCCGAACTCGATCGCAATCAGTCCAGGGGCCATGTTGGCGATCATTCCCGGAATGAAAAACGGGCTGATCCGTCGTGGGCCCTTCTCCAGAAGCACCTGGTGATAGTGCTCCAGCATGGCCAGCCCCCCCAGCCCCGACCCGGTCAGGCACCCCACCCGGTGGGCGTTGACATCCGTGATCGAGAGCCCGGAGTCCTCCATGGCCATGCGCGCCGAAGCCATGGCGTAATGCACGAAGATATCGAACCGCCTGACCTGTTGCCTGTCCATGAAGTCTTCGGAACGAAAATCCGGGACCTCTCCGGCGATCCGGCACGGAAACGGGGATGCGTCGAACTTCTGGATGCGTCGAATTCCGCTCCTGCCGGCGCAGACCGCCTCCCAGTTCTTCTCCACCCCGGTACCCAAAGGCGTCACCATCCCGAGGCCCGTCACGACGACACGCCTTCTCATGTCAAGCAGCTCCTTCCCATCGACCCACCTCGGCGGGATCCATCTGCGATTTTCTCTCCGATCCCTTCCTCCGTCTACTGCCCTTTGGCCTTCTTGATGTATTCGACGACATCCTGGACCGTCGCGATCTTCTCGGCATCCTCGTCAGGAATGGAAAGATCGAACTCTTCTTCCATGGCCATGATCAGCTCCACCTGATCCAGCGAATCCGCACCCAGATCATCCACAAAGGACGCTTCGGATACCACGTCTTCCTCTGCCACGTTCAGCTGCTCGCAGATGATGCTCTTGACCTTCGCCTCGATATCCCCCATGAATCCTTTCCTCCTTGTGCCTTTGTTCCAAGCGTTTTTGTAAGCCCCGTTCCCGCCGACGATCGCTCCTCCTTCTCACATGAACATTCCGCCGTTCACGTGAATCGTCTGGCCCGTAATATAGGAGGCCGCGTCCGAACAGAGCCAGTACACCGCCTCGGCGATGTCGTCCGGTTCCCCGATCCTCCCCAGGGGAATCTGCTGCATAAAAGCGTCCTTGACCTTTTGTGAAAGCCCGTCGGTCATTTCCGTGGCCACGAACCCGGGGGCCACGGCGTTCACCGTGATCCCGCGCGGCGCAGCCTCGCGGGCCACGGACTTGGTAAACCCGAGGATGCCGGCCTTGGATGCGGCGTAGTTCGCCTGTCCGGCATTTCCGATCCTCCCCACGACGGAGGAGATGTTGACGATTCTCCCCTTCCTCTGCTTCATCATGGGCTGGATGACGGCCCGCGTGCAGTTGAAGACACTCTTGAGGTTCACCGCAAGCACGGCGTCCCAGTCCTGTTCGGTCATCCTCATGAGCAGCGTGTCCCGGGTGATACCCGCGTTGTTCACCAGGACGTCAACACGGCCGTGCCGATTCATCACATCCTTGAAGAGCAGCTCCACGTCACCCCGGGAGGAGACATCGACCCGCCTGCCTTCGGCCCCGGCTCCGAGCTCGGCCGCCAGGGCCGCGGTCTCCCCTACCGCGACCTCATCCGCATCATAGTGAACCAGAACGAGCCTTGCATTTTCGCGGGCGAACTTCAAGGCGACCGCCCGGCCGATGCCCTTGGATCCGCCCGTGATCACCGCAACGCGTTCAGACATTTCCATGATTCCTACCCCCGATCATCTCCGCATATCACGGCCCGCCGTGCGACCGCCGGCGGCCTCCGGACATCCGCTCGGCACCCGGTTGAAATCCGCCATGCGAAGCGCCAGCTTCTCCTGGAAACCGTCTCTCACATACTCGGCCGCGCGCTTCACCCCGTTCTTGACGGCGCGGGGGGAGGCGCTTCCATGACACACGATTCCCACCCCGTTGATTCCCAGGATGGGCGCACCTCCGTAGGTTTCGTGGTCCATTGTCTCGAAAAGCTTTCGGAATCCGGACCTGCCCATTCGAAACCCCAGCCTCCCGTGAAACGTGCGCATCATTTCCTTCTCGACCATTTCGGCCATGGTCTCGGACAGGCCTTCCGCAACCTTGAGCGCCACGTTTCCCACGAACCCGTCGCAGACGATGATCGGGACGGCTCCCGTAAAGATGTCCCGTCCCTCCACGTTCCCCACGAAGTTCAGCCGGCTTTCCTTGAGCAGAACATGCGCCTTTCTCACCTGCTCATTGCCCTTCTCGCCTTCCTCCCCGATGCTCAAGAGTCCCACCGCCGGGTTCGCCATCCCGAGACAGGCCGTCGCAAAGGCCTGGGCCATCTGCCCGAACTGGAGGAGGTGAACGGGCCGGCAGTCCACGTTCGCTCCCACGTCGATGAGAACGACCTCCCCCGCTCTTCCGGGAAAGATGCTCGCAAGCGCCGGGCGATCCACACCGCCGACCTTGCCGAGCACAAGCAGCCCCGCGGCGAACGTCGCGCCCGAGTTCCCGGCGCTCACAACGGCGTCGGCCTTTCCACCCTTGACCAGATCAAAGGCTACGCGGACCGAGGCATTGGGCTTACGGCGGATCGCCTTCATGGGGGATTCGTCCATCCGCACGAACTCATCACACGGGAAGATCTCGACCGGTCCTTTCCTCCCACAGCGTTTCAAGGCCGTCCGAATGGCTCGTTCATTTCCCACGAGGGTGACCGTCGTGCCGGTCTCGCCGGCGGCCTGCAGGGCGCCCTGGACCACCACGTCGGGGGCACGGTCACCACCCATGGCATCCACCGCGATGTTCATCTCACGATTCTTCGACCTGAACGATCGTCCTTCCCTTGTAGGCCCCGCAGTGCGGGCAGACCCGATGCGGCAGGACGGTTTCATGACACTGCGGGCACTCGGTTACGCCCGGCAGCACGGCGTGGTGGTGCGACCGCCTCGTGTCTCTCTTCGACTTGGATTTTCTTCTCTTGGGTACGGCCATGCCTAGTCCTGTTCTCCTTTGATTTTCAATGCCTCAAGCTTCCGAAAGGCGGGGTGCCCCTGATCCGAGCTGCAACTGCATGCTCCTTCGTTCAGGTCGGCGCCGCAGCTCGAGCAGAGCCCCTTGCAGCTTTCACTGCACAGATTCTTCATGGGCTGCTCCAGAAGCAGCTGCTCACGCACGAGGTCCAGCGCGTCGATTTCCTCCTCCGGGGTGAACTCCACCTCCAGATCCTCGTCCCCGAGCTCGATCTCGGCTTCCGCGCCCATCTCCTTCGGCAGGGCCAGAAACGTTCGAAACCGCGTGTCCACGTCCCGCTCGAACCGTTTCAGGCACCGGTCGCATCGAACGCGGATCCGTCCCTGAAGGTGCCCATTCAGTATCATCCTGCGCCCCGCCCGTTGAATTTCGGCCTCGAACTCCATGGGGCCGGCCGGGGCGACAGCACCTTCCTCTTCCTCGACGGGTCGCCAATCCTCTGGATCGATGCGGAATCGATAATGCTGACCCGTCTCCGGTATGGCTGTGAGGTCGATCCGCTTCATGGGCACGCCCATCAAAATGCAACGAATTCAAGCCCTTCCAAGCATAAAGTAAATGCACAACTATATATCACGCGGGCCGATTGTCAAGGAAATTTAATGCCGCGGCAAAAAGCCTGGAAGCAGGAGATCGAGGCCGGGGCGCGGGCGGCATCAGGGTTCGATCAACACGGCGGGATGTGACCCGCCCGCCCTGCGAAGGTCGGAAGCGAATTTTCATGAACGACCCAACCCCTTGATTTTTCATTTTTCTTGACAGAAAACCCCTCCCCGGTCCATATTCAGGTCTGAGCTTGTATACAGAACATCGAGTCTCGGAGAGCCGATTCCATGTGGAGATACCGGGAAAGGTTAAGTTCCACGGAAAAAATACGTAGATCATTGTACGAGGTGCTTCGTGACGCCCTCGAAGTAAAGCTCATGAAGATCTCGTTGATCGATTCCTTTTACAAACATGTCCAGAGCGGCGTGGAGTATCGGTTCCCGGACAAAAGCGAGCTCAAACCCAAATCAAAGCGCATGGAGCAGGAGTCCGAGCTGTTCAACACCTTCATTGTGCTGTTCTGTGAAGGCTCCCTTCCCTCCGAGCTCAAGAACCACATCCGGTTTTTCCCGGAGAACCGTGTGATCAAAAAAAACCTGGAGAACGTGGCCGCATTCAGGATTCAGAAGAAGTTCCATTTAAATCTCCGCCACTTCGATCAACCGGCCTTCCTCGACTTCACCGAGAGTCTCCTCGACGTGGACTATGCCCTTCTGATCCAGCAGGACCCCACCGTCCGCAAAAAGAACCGCTACGCCCTGACCCATTTTCACGTGAAAATCGACTGGCCCATCGCCGATGCCGCAGAGGATCTGGCACGCTGGCTCCGTTACATTCAGGCCGGCCTGTACGAAAACGGTGACCGCACAGGGCACATCCTCCAGAACAAGCTCTTCGAGTACTACGGAACGCACCACAGCGTGGGCGGGCGCCGTACGGCCGCACTGATCGCGGCTCAGCTCCTTCGAAAGACGGACTTCCTCGGCACGGTCTACGTCTCCAGCTCCGAGAACCGGTCCATGACGAAGTACTCCGAGCGGGGGGTGTCGAGGTTCTTCCTGATCCGCCTCACCAGGAAGGAGATCCAGGCCCTGGCAAAGAAGGAGGGGATGGAGCCCGGCACGTTTACGGCCACCTACCTATACACGGCCGACAGCCACTACGTGGGCATCTCCGAGGCGGTCTACGACTACACCGTCTACTCCAGACCTCCCGAGGACGGCAAGCTCAGGAAGCTCAGGCCCGCTTACAACTGGTTGAAGCTTGCAGACGAGTTTCTCCACCCCCGGGCCGATTCGCCCAACGCCAGGCCGATCAACTACAGCTGGGTGTACGCCAGCGAGTAAACAGTCCCTCCGGCCGCCTCACCGGAGCACCCACAGGTCTCGAGTCCGGTCCCACGCAATCCGGTAGAGCCCCCCGTCCTCCGCCTCCACCCTGAACTCATCCAGGTCCGGCGTGCGGCGTCTTTCCAGAATTCGACGAACGGACAGCCGTTTCTCCCCCACCGTGAAGGCGAGGGGGCGCTCATTTCCCCGATATCCGCTGTACGCTTCGACCGAAACGATCTTTCCGTCGTCTTTCTTTCCCAGGCAGCCCGGACTCCCTTTCTGTTTTCCCCATGGCATTTTTCCACTTTACTCCTCCGGCGACGAAACGCAACCCCGCTTCCGCCCTTTCCGCTGCCGCACGTCCCAAGGGATTCATCGCCTCATTTCGTCACGATTTTGACGATAAGGCTTTCACGCCTCCAACCGTCCCCTGACCGCTTGCCTCCTCTTCCCCGCCACCCCCCCGATCCCCGCCGAGGCGGATCACTCAAGCCACAGTCAAGATGGCATATTTCTTGCTGTTCTGCCCTCCAGGGAACGGACGTCTTTCCACCTGTCGAGCTCCACCCGGGAATTTCAAGGGCGCCATGAAGAGCGCGGGAACCCTATGAGTACGCCCTACGACGAGAACACGATCAAGGAGTTCGTTGCGGAAAACCGGGATCATCTCGAGGAGATCGAACCGGATCTCCTCGCCATGGAACGCAACGGCAAGGAGGCCGATCCGGAGATCGTCAACCGGGTGTTCCGCGCCATCCACAGCATCAAGGGGTCATCAGGCTTCTTTCGATTCACGGCGATCAAGGAGCTCAGCCATGTCATGGAAGGCGTGCTCATGCGCTTTCGCGAAGGCAGGCTTTCCCCCGACTCATCGGGAATCGACGCCCTTCTCGGCGGCGTGGACAAGCTGCGCATCATGTTCGCCGACGTCGAGAAAAGCGACCTCGTCGCCTATCAGGAGGAGCTCGATCGGTTGAACACCATCCTGAAGGACCCCGAGCCCGGGCCATCCGAGACCGCAAAGGAAGGCGGACCGGGCATTCTTCTCGAGAAGTCCCTGGAGCAGGGTGTACGCGAAGCCCTCGCGAACGGGTCCTATGTCTACGCGATCCATCCGCCTGCTGAAGGCGATTCGGGTAACCCTTCGGAGCTGGAAAGCCTGATGGCGGACTACGGCCGATGCCTCGGAAGAAGCGGCCTTGATCCGGAAACCGGGCGGGCCGTCTTTCTCTTCGCCACGGTCATGGAAACCGAGCTTCTCTGCGAAGCTTTCGGAGTGGGCGAAGAGAGTGTGACGCCGCTCGACATCAATGCGCTGCACCCATCCTCCGGCATCGTCCTCCGCCGGCCTGAATCCGGGGAGTGTCCCTCCGTGCCTCCCGGGCCCGAGGTTCCTCCCGAGCTCTGCAGCTCCACCCCCACGGCTTCCAACGGCGCCGAAAGGAGACTCTACGAAACGATCCGGGTTCCCGTCGATGTCATCGACAAGCTGATGAACCTCGCCGGGGAGCTGGTCCTGGGCCGGAATCAACTCCGCCGGGAGCTTGGCGAAGCCGTACGCACCAACCCGAAGCTCGGCCCCCTGATCCAGAACGTGGACGTGGTGACAAGCGAGGTCCAGGAACGAATCGTCCAGATGCGCATGCAGCCGATGGGGACCCTGTTCAACAAGTTCAGCCGCCTCGTCCGCGATGCATCCAGGCAGCTTCAAAAGGAGGTGGACGTCCTCTTCGAGGGAAGGGAGGTCGAGCTGGACAAGACCATCCTGGAAGGGCTCTCGGATCCCATCATCCATCTTCTTCGCAACGGGCTCGACCACGGAATCGAACCACCCGAGACCCGGGAAGCCTCCGGCAAACCACGTAAGGGAACCCTTCACCTGCACGCGTTTCACGAGGGGGGGCAGGTGAACATCACCGTACGGGACGACGGCCGCGGCATCGACCCGGGGAAGGTGGCCGAGAAGGCGATCGCCCAGGGGCGCCTCACGGTCGAGGACGCAGCCGGAATGACCAGGAAGGAGAAGATCAACCTGGTCTTCGCACCGGGGTTTTCCACTGCAGATGCCGTCTCCGAGATATCCGGACGGGGGGTCGGCATGGACGTGGTGAAGACGAACATCGAAAAGCTCGGAGGGCACATCGAGATCAGCAGCGAGGAGGGGAAAGGCTCGGCCGTGCAGATCAGGCTGCCGCTGACCCTGGCCATCATCCCCTCCCTCATCGTCGGGGCCGAGGGTCACCGCTTCGCCATCCCGCAGGCCAATGTCAAGGAGCTCGTTTGCGTGCGGGCCGGAGACGTCGCGCAAAAGATCGAGGGGGTGGCCGGAGCGGAGGTGCTTCGAATACGAGGAAGCCTCCTTCCCGTCGTCCGCCTGACGGACGTCCTCGCTCTGGCACGCTCCTTCACCCACCCCTCCACCGGGGAGGCGGCGCCGGACCGACGGCATCGCCTGCTGGATCGGAGGAACCTTTCCAAACGCGGATCCGGCTCCTCCGTCAGAGAGGGGATGGAAGGGCGTAGATCGAAGGCGGACAGACGCCAGAGCTGGCGCAGCGACCTTTACGTCGTGGTGCTCAAGCTCGGCGAGAACCGGTTCGGGCTCTGTGTCGACGACCTTTTCGACACCGAGGAGATCGTGGTCAAGCCTTTGTCCGACCACATAAAGAACGTCAAATGCTTTGCAGGGGCCACGATCATGGGCGACGGCAAGGTGGCCATGATCCTGGACGCTGCGGGGATCGCCGATCAACAACAGCTCCGCTTCAACGAAATCGGCGCGGAGGAGCGAAGGCGCAGGAAAGACGAGGAAGCCCGCCGTGGAATCGAAGCCGGGGCGAGGCGTTCCATTCTTCTCTTCAACAGCGACCCCGGCGAGTCCTTCGCCCTGCCCCTGGAGCATGTTTCCCGCCTGGAAAAGGTGAGCCCGGAGGCCGTTCATCACGTCGGGGGGCAGGAGTTCATCGATTACCAGGGAACAGGCCTCCCGTTGATCCGGCTGGAGCAGTACCTGCCGGTCTCCCCCCTTGCCCGGGACCTCGAAGAGATGTACGTC
>JAIPEI010000162.1 GCA_021737245.1 Deltaproteobacteria bacterium
GGTCCGAAATCAAAAGCGGCCGCCCCGGCTTCCTTCGGGAACCGGTGCGACCGGATCGTTTCGAAAAGACCGTTTCCGGACGGAATCCAGCTCGTTCTCATCCGTAAACGAATTTCGGGCACTGCTGGTTTGACGGCTTCACAAAAACCTGCTCATCCACCGCTGGAAACGCTGGAATCGATCGAAATTCCGGGGGCGGATCTCAATGCTTCAGGCTTTTTGTGGCTCCGCCAAGCTTCCAATGGCAGAAGGGAGGATTTTTTGTCAAGATCGAGGAGATCAAGAGGTTACAAGGAACCTCGCTGATCGACGATGAGATTGGCAAAAAAGACCCTTTCCGGATGGAAACTAGCTCACGTTGAAGCTGTCGGGCGAGCCTCCCTCCCCCTCGATGCTGCACTGGGTGAAATCGATCTCCTGCTTGCACTTCTTGCAGGTATGCATCCTGTCGAACTCGTCCGAGAAAATCTCCTTTTCGGTGCCGCAGCCGGGACACTTGCACACGAAGGATTTGAGATGCTTGAAATCGTCGAACCCCGGGCAATGTACGGGTGTGGTCGGTCCTGCCATCGCTTTCCTCCTTTGAGCGTTTTGTGGGTTTATAAACGAAATTCGGGCATTGCTTGAGTTTCCGGTTCAGAAACCAGCCTATGTGCTTCTCCCCTCCATGGAAATGGGGTCGCGACTGTATTTCGATGAAATGTGTACGGTAGGGCACCGAACCCGCAGTGAATCTCGAAGGCGGAGATGCCCGCCGAGCGGCATCTCACGTGCCCGGTTGAACCACGCTGCACTCCCCGCAGCCGCAGACCGGGCACTCGATCTTCTGCCTCATCCCGCTTTTCTTGTCGTCCTGAACGACTCGATCCACATAGGCCTTGAAAGCATGACCGCACTCCGGGCACAGGGCGTCTCTCTCCTCCCGCTCATCGGGTTCCCGGCTCTCCTTCATGGTCGATCCTCCTTTCATACCTGCCTGTTCATGAGTTGACGGATCCCGCTCCAGCCGAACCACGTGGGTCGAGCAGGAGATGCAGGGGTCGTACGCCCGCACCAGGACCTCGAGCGCCCGTTCGATGACCGATTCCTCCTGATCCACCAGGCCGGGGGCATACGACCTCAGGTCTTCCTCGAGGTTCCCCAGGTTCTGCGCGGTGGGGATCACCAGGTTCGCCTCCAGGCATCGGCCCTGATCGTCAAAGGCATACTCGTGGAACAGGGTCCCGCGGGGGGCCTCCACCGCTCCCACACCTCGGCCGGAGCAGGGGTGGACCGGGGCCAGCTCCTCCTCGGAGCGAACACCGCGCTCGAGCAGCCGGTCGATGATTTGAACAGCCTCTTCCACGCAGAGTGCGCTTTCCACAACCTGGGCGCTGTTGTTCATGAAGGGGTTGTGGCAGGGAGCCTCCAGGCCCAGCCGATCCGCCGCCTCCCGGGCGAAGGGTCCCAGCAGGCCGTGGTTGTTGTTCACCCGGGACAGGGCTCCGACCATGTACGCGGACCGGTTCCACCGGGCATACTTGGCCGTGGAGTGCGGCTGGACGTACTCCCGGACAGCCTCCCGGTAAGCCTCCGGTGCCAGGGACCCGCTTTCGCTCGAGAAAAGATCTCCTCCATAAAAGGGGTAGACGCTCGGATGCTTCAGAGACACGTACTCGGTCTCCCGCTCGAACGACGGAAGGGACAGGCCCCGAAACAGGGACACCGTCTCCCGGATATCCTCCTTCGCCTCGATCAGGCGGTCCTTCATGCGCAAGAGACCCGCCTCGTCATGGACAAAGGGGAATCCGCCCGCGTTCATGGCCACCGGATGGGTGTGCCGTCCGACCACCTCCCTGCACAGGTCATATGCCAGCCGTTTCAGCCGCATGGCGCGCTTTATTGTCTCCCGCTCCCTCTCCGCCAGGTGAAGGAGGCTCGGAACGCCGAGAAAGTCCGGTGCAACGAGAAAGTAGAGGTGCAGGACGTGGCTGCTCAGGATTTCACCGTAAAATGCGAGCCGCCGCAGAAGAACGGTCTGCTCGGAGACCTTCACATCGAAGGCGGCCTCGATCGCTTTCAAGGCGGCCGCCCGGTGGCTGACCGCACAGATGCCGCAGATTCGGGAGGCCAGATGGGCCACCTCGTCGTAGGCCCTGTCTCGGAGAAAGGCCTCGAAAAAGCGCGGGGCCTCCACGACCGAGAACTGCACCTCTTTCAGCTCGCCGTCCTGGATCACGGCGGTAATGTCGCCGTGGCCTTCCACGCGTGTCAGATGATGGATGTGGATGTTCGCTTCATGGACCATGTCCGGTCTTCTCCTGTTCCAGCTGAAGGTCGGGTCCGTTGTACAGGGAGAACCAGGTGCGGATCCGCTCACGGTCGACGCGAAGCCCGCGGGCCACGGCATCCATGATGGCGTGGCGGTGGTTCTCGGTGAGCACCCGGACCGCCGCCTCCAGGTTGGGCTCGTCCACGAGCCCCCGGCAGCCCTGGCACGCGTCTCCGTAAGAGGTGCAGATCGCATCACAGCCGCACCGGGTCACCGGCCCCAGGCACATAACGCCCTTTTCCAGCACGCACAGGTTGTCGTTCCGCTTGCACTCCACGCAAACCGGGTTGTTGGGAAGCGGGTGCGGCTGGCCCGTGAGGATCCGTTTGAGCACAATCTCGATCTCCGGAAGGCTGGCGGGGCAGCCGAGGATCTGATAGTCCACGGGAACCACGGAGGCCACGGGCCGGGCGGGCAGGGTCTCGAAGCGGCCGGCCTCCCCTCCGTAGACCAGCTCGAGCACCTCCCCGCCCGTCCATTGGTTCTTGAGAGCGTTGTGGCACCCGATGCTCGCACACGTCCCCAGAGACACCACGGTTCCTGCAGTCTCCCGGATGCGGTGGAGGCGCTCCTCATCCTCCCGGTTGGAGATGCTCCCCTCGCAGAATGCGATGTCGTACGCGTCGGATCCCCCGCTGATGGCCACCCGCCAGGCCGCCACCTCCACGTGATCGAGCAGGTCCAGCAGCTTCTCCTCCAGCTGGAGGACCGTCAGCTGGCATCCTTCGCAGCACGCGAAATCGAAGAACGCGATCCTCGGTTTCTCCTTCTTCATCAACTCGCTCCCTTTTGACCTTCCCATCTCAACGCTCCGGCGCCCGGGCCTCGACCGCTTCGCTGAATCCTTCCAGGTCCGAGTAGCGAAACACCGGACCGTCCTGGCAGACATACATTCCGTTGAGCTGACAGTGGCCGCACTTGCCGATCCCGCACTCGAAGCGGCGCTCGAGGGAGAAGAAGATCCGTCTCCTGTTCATGCCCTTGGCCAGAAGCTCCGCGGCCACGAACCGGAACATCACGGGAGGGCCCACCACGGCGGCCACCGTGGACCGGGTGGACAGGTCGATCTCCTTGAGCGGCCCGGTCACCACCCCGGTCCTTCCGGTCCAGGACTCATCGGCCTCGTCCACGGTGAGGAACATCTCCACATCCTCACCGCGGGTCCACGCCTCGACGTCGGTCCGGAACAGGATCAGAGAGGGGTTTCTGGCGCCGTACACCACCACGAGGCGTCCGTACGCCTCCCGGTTGTCCCGCACGTACTGGATCAGGGAGCGCAGGGGCGCGAGGCCGATGCCGCCGGCCACGGCCAGGACGTCCCTGTTCCGCATGGTTCGAATGGGAAACCCCCGGCCGAAGGGTCCCCGGATACCCACCCAGTCTCCCTCGGAGGCCCTGTACAGGGCGTTGCTCACGTGCCCTGCGGGACGGACGCAGAGCTTGAACCGTCCGGTCCGGGTCGGCGACGAGCAGATCGAGATGGGGATCTCTCCGAAACCGAACATGGACACCTGGACGAACTGACCCGGCTTGTGGCCCAGGGCGCTGCGATCGGCCAGCTCCAGCTCGATCACGGCATCCACAGCCTCCCGGCGAATCGACACGATCCGAGCCGGCTCGGGCAGATAGGTCCAGTCGGCGGGCACGCCGGCTCGTTTTCCCGTCTCAGGCATGTCCCCTTCCTTTCGTTGCGGCTGCGATGATTCGATTGGTCTCGTCCAATATGTTGATGTCCGCCGTGCACGCCCTGCTGCAGCGCCCGCAGCCCGTGCAGAAAGGACGGCCGAACCTGCGGTACAGATGGAGGAACTTTCGGTGCCACCGGTGTCTGACCCGCTGCCACCGATCTTCCCGAAACCGGTGGCCGCCGGCCACCGCGGCGAAGTCCAGCAGCTGGCAGGAGTCCCAGGCCCGGCGTCTCTCGCCGCTCTGGAGGTCCCAGTGGAACACGTCGTCCATGGTGAAGCAGAAGCAGGCCGGGCAGGTGGTGTTGCAGGACCCGCAGCTGTAACACCTCGCAGCGATATCCTCCCAGATCTCCTGGAAGGGCTCCGCCTCCAAAAAATCCGCAAGCCGGCCGGGATCCGCGCTCAAGCGTGCCTGGATACCCAGGGCCTTCTGCCGGCGCCGGTGCTCCGCCTCGAGAAAGTCCTGCCCCAGGGCATTGGAGGTCCGCGCCTCGCCCAGAAGCTCCCCACCCGCCCTGGTGTGGGTCTCCACCAGGTAGCCGCGTTCGATCTCCGTCAGAAAGAGGTCGCACGGCCTCCGGGCCTGGGATACACCCAGAGAGTCGCAGAAGCAGTACTCGTCCGGCATGCAGTCCACCCCCACGATGATGGACCTGTCGCGGTTGTGCCGCCACCTCCGGTCCGGAGGAGGGAAGCTGTAGGCCCGGTCCAGGGCATCGATGGCCGAGAGATCGCAGGGATGCACCCCCAGGAGGACCCAAGGCGGGTCGCCCCGAACCGGGGTCAGATTCGGGGGGTCGCCGGCGGAAAATCGAAATACGGTCTCCGTCGGGGGAAAGAAGGCCTTTTTCGGGGGCATGGTCGTGGTGGTGTATTCCAGGACGAGGTCCTCGGGCCGGCGCAAACGGTCGAACACGTGGAACCCGGGCTGATCCGGCCGCACCATGGGCCCCATGACCGGACCCTTCCCCAGGATTCCAGCGGTGAAATCGAGAACGGATCCAGGAGAAATCACGCAATAGGACGGCAGGCTGCGGTCGCGCATCATGAAGGCTTCACTCCTCTCTTGTGCTACCTGAATTGAACGCCGCCCTCTTCCTTTATTCGGCAGGTTCGGTCACCGATTCAGACGCTTGTCATCTCCCGGCGTAGAGCCAGAAGCCGCCGGACATGGTCGTTCTCCTCCGCCATGACGCGGTCCACCTGCTCCACATCGGACCGCCTCACCAGGGTCTTCATCCCCGAGTAGAAGAGGATGGACTTCTTCTCGAATTCGAGGGCGGCCTCCAGGATTTCGACCGGTCCTTTGAGTTCGCGGACCCGTCTGGAGACATTGTGCGGGTCGTCGAAGACCGCTCCCGCAGTGAACGCCTCCATGTAGCTCCTGAGCTCTCCCGGATAGCTCTCCGGCAGGTTTTCATCGCCGTCCAGCGTCTCCTTCATTCGGGAGAACAGACGGGCGTGCTCCAGCTCCTGCTCCAGGAGATACCGGAAAAGGTCCTCCGACTCTTCTCCGAGCGGCTCGGACAGGCAGGCCTCGTAGAATGCCCGGCCGTGGTCCTCGATACGAACGGCCATGTCCATCAGCTCGGCTGCGGTGAACACGGAATGCTGCGGCATGGAACTCCTCCTGGAATCGCGCCTATGCCGGTTTCACGGCTGAAGCGGGCTGTGCGTTTTCGATGGCGGCCGGGACGATCTCCGAGAGGGCCGGATGGATGTGAATCCCCAGCAGGATAGGAAGAAAGGTCCCCTCTGCGGCCATGGCGTTGACCACCTCCTGAATCAGAATCGAGGCCCGGGGTCCGATGATGTGAAACCCGAGGAGGCCTCCCTCCCCTTCCAGTACCGCCTTGGCGAAACCGTGCTCCTCCCCCATGGCCTCGCCCCTGGCTATGTCGCTGTACCCGGCGAAACCGACCCACACCCTGTCGTCCCCGTGGACCTGCAGGGCCTCCGCCTCGGTCAGGCCCACCGATGCGATCTCGGGGTGGCTGAACACGGCGTGGGGCACGAGATCGAAGTCCATCTCACCTCCCTCGCCGTGGAACACGCTGCGCCAGACCAGCTCGGCCTCCCGGTTGGCTGCATGTCTGAACATCTTGCGCCCCACGGCGTCGCCGAAGGCCCAAATGTTCTCCTTCCCCGTCTCCATGCGGTTGTTGACGGCGATGAAGCCTCGATCGTCCGTGCCCACCCCGGTGTTGCCCACCTGAAGGCGGTCCGCGTTGGAAATGCGTCCCGCAGCGACCAGGATCCGCTCCGCCTGAAACCTCAGGGTTCGTCCGGAGCTTTTCTCCCGCGCGGAGACGGTGCATCCCCCGGACTCACCTCTGACCTCCACGGCCTCCACGCCCGTGTACACGTCCATCCGGGTCTCCATCCTCTCCCGGAGCCTGGCGGAGATCTCGGGCTCCTCCTCCTTGACCAGCCGCTCTCCCCGCTGAATGAGCGTGACCTCGGCGCCCATGGCGGAAAAGAAATGGGCATACTCGACCGCGATGTACCCGCCGCCCACGATGACAAGGCTTGAGGGAAGCTCGCGAAGATCCAGCACCGTCTCGTTGGTCAGGTAATCGACGTCGTCCAGCCCCTGGATCGGGGGGATGAGCGGCCGGGCTCCGGAGGCGATGAAGATCTTTTCCCCGCGGATCCGCTTGCCCCCTGTTTCCAGGGTGTAATCCTCCACGAAGCGGGACTCCCCGGAATAAAAATCGATCCCCGGGGCGGCCTCTATGCTCTCGCGCGAGCGGTCCCGGTCCCGGCTGATGCTGCGCCGCATCCTCTCCATGATGAAACCGAAATCGATCGACTCGATCTCCGCCCGAATGCCCAGGGCCGCCGCCTCCCGGATCTCCATAACGCGATCCGCGGGGTAGATCAGGAGCTTCGAAGGAATACATCCGACATTGAGGCACGTCCCCCCCACGGGACCGCTGTCCACCAGGGCGGTCTCCATGCCGTGGGCCAGGGCCTCCTCCGCCACGATAGCACCGGCGCCCGAGCCGATGATGATGACGTCATACTGTTTCATGGTCTCCTCGCCGCCCGTAGCTGCGACAGGCACCCTTTCCGGTCTGCGGCCTGTTTGCGGGCCCCTTCATCCTCACGACCCTACGACACAGTGCCGCCCCCTGAAAATGGGTTCCATCCCTACCTCTGGGAAGAGAAGGCAGTAGAACGCCGAATACAACTTCGATGACCACGGAATGGGGGATCGCCCCCATTCCCTCGGTTTCAGCAGTGCGCGATCATTCAACAGCAACAATTTGAGGCCGAAAGGGGGACCCCTGCCATGAAGAAGGTGCTGCTGCCGGGACTGATTCTCACGCTCCTGCTTTTCCCACCGATCCGCCCCACCGCGGGCGAGGAGGAAGACGGGAAACAGGCGTTCATGCCCAAAGGCGGGCACCCCTACTCGGAGTTGGAGTCTTCGGATCGCTGTCTCTCCTGCCACCGCAAGATCCACCGCCAGTACCAGGCCTCGGCCATGGCCCGGGCGCAGGTGCTTCCGTGGGACCAGGCCGAGTACTTCAAGCTCCTGCTGCCCCACGTCCGGAAAAACCCCGCCATGAAGGCGCTGGAGAACGCCTGCATTCGATGCCACGCCCCGGCCGCCTACCTGGCCGGTGATGTGCCGCCGCCCGAGAAGGACCGGGCGAACCCGATGGCCGACGGCGTGATCTGCGACGTGTGCCACACCATGACGGGGTTCATGGGTGATCAGCCTTACAACGGGAACTACCGGATCGAGCCGGGGATGCTCAAATACGGCCCGCGCAAGGATGTCGAGTCCTACCATCACGAGTCAGACTACCATCCGATTCAGACCAGCGCCGAGATGTGCGGAACGTGCCACGACGAGACGAGCTTCTACGGGGCCTGGGTCAAGGAGACCTACCGGG
>JAIPEI010000163.1 GCA_021737245.1 Deltaproteobacteria bacterium
CCCCTCCCCTGTTTTTACTGGCTTCCTGGCTTCCCCTGTTTTTATCAGCCGACCTTGATGATCAGGGCGCCCCCGGTGTCACCTGCGGCGCAGCCGGCCCAGAGCAGGTAGCCGCCGCCCTTCGCAGCGACCTCCTCGATGCCCTCCATGATGTTCCGGCCGGCCGTGGGGCCCTGGGGATGGCCGTAGACGAGGCTCGAGCCGTAGTCGTTGAAGCTCGTGGCATCGGTGCCCTTGGGGTCGACCCCGAGCTCCTTGCCCATGTAAAGGTCGTTCGCGATGAACGGGTTGTGGGTCTTGATGGCCTTGATGTCCGTGATCTTCAACCCGGCCCGCTCCAGCGCCATGTTGGCGGCCGGGACCGGGGCTGCGGCCATGTAACCGGCCTTGGCCCGGGAGAAACCGTAGGAGATCACCTGCACGGGGACGGAGGGATCCGCGCTCAGCTCCCTGGCCTTCTCCTCGGTGCAGACGGTGAGCATGCAGTTGCCGTCCGCCGGGTGGGTCTGGGCGCCGAAGCTGAGGACGCCGTTGGGAATCACGGGCTTGAGCTTGGCCAGCCCTTCGGCCGTGCTGGGCATGATCCCCTCGTCCTCCTCCACGGTGACCGTCTTCTTCTTGCTCATCCGGATCTCCACGGGGAACATGTACCGCTTCTGGAACTCGCGGTCGTTCTCCAGGGCCATGAGGTACTGATTGTACCGGTGGAGCGAGAGCTCGTCCGCCTGCTCCTTGGTGAAACCGCCCTCCTTGGCCACGTTCTCCGCGGTCTCGATCATGCGCAAACCCACGTTGGGGTCGGCGTTGAAGTTGTCCATGAGCCAGTTCTCCGAGATCACCTCGCCGCCCGGGCCCAGGGGGTTGGGCCAGACGGTGTGGGGGCCGTTGGAGCAGCGGTCCGTCATGAGGGCGGCCACCACGCTGTACAGGCCGTTCTCCACACCCATGGCCGCGGTCCAGATGCAGGTGGTGGAGGTGGTGCAGGCCTGGCTGATGGTCACGGCCGACACGTGCGGGGCCCCCATCATTGCAGCGGCCCAGGAGTTCGAGTAGAACTGGTGGTGCTGGCCGATGGTGTTGCCGAACACCACGTACTCGTACAGGGTGGGATCCCAGCCCTTGCTCTCCAGCCAGCGCTTTGCCGTGGTCGCCCCGAGGACGATGGAGTTCTCGTACTGCAGGGTCCCCTGCCAGCGCGAAAACGGACTCGAGTAGTAGCCTTTGAACGGAATGAACGCTTTCTTCAACATGTCGCTAACCCTCCGATCGTTTGTGTGCAATGGGGCGCCCAATTCCCCCTCGCCCTCTCAGGGCCTGGCCCGCCGCACGGCCGGAGCGGCAAACGTTCCCGCGGGAGGATGCTCGTATCAGCTCTCGCTCCACTTGCCGTACTTTTCCCGCAGGATCCGGTGAAGGATCTTGCCTGTAGGGGTCCTGGGCATCTCTTCATCCTTGATGAAGTCTATGGTTTTCGGCCGTTTATACCCTGCTATTTTGTCCCGCGAAAAGTCAATGATATTCTTGGCGAGGTCATCGCTCGGCTCGAACCCTTCGTGAAGCACGATCACGGCCTTGATGGCCTCGCCCCACTTCTCGTCCGGAATGCCGATCACCGCGATGTCCCGCACCGCCTCGTGGCCGCCCACGGAGCTCTCCACCTCGGAGGGGTAGACGTTCTCGCCGCCCGTGATGATCATGTTGGCCTTGCGGTCCACGAGCACGTAGTAGCCGTCGGGGTCCCGCATGACCATGTCCCCGGCCGACGACCAGCCGTTGTCAAAGGCCTCTTTGGTCTTCTCCGGCTCCTTGAGGTACTCCTTGAAGAGCATGGGCGTGCGGTAGAAGAGCTCGCCCACCTCGCCGTCCGGCACCTCGTTGCGCTCCTCGTCCAGGATGCGGATGCGGTCCGTACCGAAGATCTCGCGGCCGATGGAGCCCAGCTTCTTGAACTGCTCCTCGGGCCGGAGCAGCGTCACCAGGCCGCCCTCGGTGCTCCCGTAAGCCTCCCAGAGCTCGGCGTTCTCGAAGTAGTCCATGATCGCCGCCTTGAGGTCCTTGCGGGCGGGGGCGGAGGAGACCAGGAGCTGGCGGATGGAGGAGACGTCGATGCTCTTCTTCACCTCGTCGGGGAGGGCCAGCATCATGATGTAGTGGGTGGGAACGAGCGACGTGAAGGTGATCTTGTACTCATCGATGGTCCGCAGCAGATCCTCCGGATCGAAGCTCACCATGTTGTACACGAAGACCGGCGCGGTCACCAGGGTGTAGGCGAAGGAGTAGTAGATGGAGTTCACATGGCACATGGGCATGACCAGCATGACCTTGTCCGTGGCGCGCACCCCCATGTTGATGTCGTTCAGGTAGTACTGGGCCAGGTAGCTCTCGTGGGTGCGCATGACGCCCTTGGGCCGTCCCGTGGTCCCGGAGGTGTACATGATGGTCCAGATGTCCGCCGCGTCCACCATGTAGTCGGGCTCCTCGGGCGAGGACCTGGCCAGCCAGTCCTCGAACCCCACGTAGCCGTCGGGTACCGGGCCGTCGCCCAGGTAGACGTAGGCGTCCCTTGGGACGGGGAGCTTGTCCTTGATGCCGTCGATGAGCTCCACGAACGACGCCTCCACGATGAATGCCTTGCACTCGGAGTGATTGACGATGTACTCGATCTCGGGACCGGCCAGCCTGAACATGATGGGGACCACCATCTGCCCGCCCTTGGCGCAGCCGGCATAGATGTCCATCCACTCGCCCCGATTGTAGGCGATCACGGCGAAGGCGTCCTTGTGGCCGCAGCCGAGGTCGCCCAGTCCGTTCGCCACCCGGCACGCCCGGTCGTTCCACTCCTTGAACGTGCACTCCCGGCTCTTGTCCTGCCAGCCCAGCTTGTCCGGGTAGTTGGTGGCGTGCATCTTCAGGACCGTCCCCATGTGCATCCAGCTGCTCAGTAGTGTCATCGGTTCCCCCTCCCTGATGTGTTTGCGTTGATCTCCATGGCAAAAAGCGCTGCGCCGACGGCGCCCGTCAGCTGCGGGTGTTTCGGGACCAGGACCTCCCGGCCGGTGATCTCTTGGACCATGTCCACCAGGTACAGGTTGTGCGCCACCACGCCGCCGGTCATGACCACCCGCTCCGAGAGCGAGTCCATCTCCAGGACCCGCTTGACCACGGAAAGGAAGATCCCCTTCACGAGGTCCGGCACTGCGATGCCCCGGCGGATCTTCTCGAGCACCTCGGTGCCCGAGAACACCGTGCAGTAGCTGCCGAGCTCCTCCGCGTGCTCCGAGGCCCGGGCCAGGCCGTCCATCTCCTCCAGGGGGATGCCCAGCCGCATGGCCATCTCCTCGAGAAAGGCGCCCGTTCCGGCCGCGCACTTCCGGTTCATCTTGAAGTTCAGCCTGCGGCCCCGGTCGTCCAGCTTGATGACTTTGTTGTCCTGCCCCCCGATATCGATGATGGTGACGGCCTCGGGGAACTCGTGATAACACCCCTTGGCGTGACAGCCGATCTCGGTCCTGGTGTCCCCCCGGAAGGGGACGTTCCTCCGGCCGTAGCCGGTGGAAACGCACTGGAATCCGTCCCGCCCGGGCATTCCGGCCATGGCGAGAGCCTCCTCCAGAACGGCGGATGCGGTCCGCTCGAAATCCGTTCCCGAACGCAGCACCGCGTGGCCGAGCAGGTTCTTGCCGGCGTCCAGCACCGCCGCCTTGGTGCGGGAGGCGCCGACGTCGATGCCGACGAAAAGATCGTGGTTGTTTGCTCCAATCATCGTCTGTATGAATTCAGCTCTCGGGCGCTGCGGGGTTTGGGTGTATAGGTGTTGAGGTGATGAGGTGTTGAGGAAACCCCAAAAGCTGTTGAGCTGTTAAGCCGTTGAGCTGTTGAGGGAACCCAAGACCGGACCCCCGGCATGCACTCGGTTTTCTTGACTTGTTCCCTTAACACCTGCTTCCCTGCCTTCCCCAATACCTCAACAGCTTCTTTCCTGTTCCTCCCTCAACAGCTTAACAGCTCAACACCTGGTTTTCTGCTTTTCCTCACTCCTCCAGCTGCTCGATGAACGCCTCGATGTTCGTCTTGGCCTGCTCCTCCGAGTAGCACCGCAGGTCGCACAGGTCCCCGTTGATCGTGAGCGTCGGCACACCCAGGGCTCTTCCCAGCCGCTCGGGCATGCCATAGCGGTTGTTGGAGTTGTTCGGGCAGGTCTTGGCGTCGTGGAACACGATGCCGTCGAACTTGAACAGCTCGTAACACTGGGCAATGTACTTCTCCTTGTAGGCCTCGTCCCGCGCGATGAACAGCTCGGTGTATGCGCGGGCCATGCTCTCGAAGGGGTCGGCCGGGTCCAGCTGGTCGAAGATCCAGCTGTTGCAGTAGGTGGACGCGACCACGCAGGTCTTGAGCGATGCGAACTGCTCGGCCAGCGGCCTCAGCTTGCCCCAGATGGGCATGCCCTCCCAGTAGAGCCGGTGCCTCTCGCCCTCCACCGCAGCGACGCCGTCCTTGATGCGCTGCTCCAGCTCGGGAAGGAGGTGGTCCTCGTAGTAGGATACCCCTTCCGCGGTGCCGCGCGCCACCACGGCCGGGCCCATGTGGATGGTGGCATCGAAGAAGGTCCAGGGGGAGGGGACGGCCCCGGCCGACTCCAGGCAGGCCCGCCACAGGACCGAGGTCCTGCGGGAGAGCTCCACCGCCTCCTTGAACCGGTCCATGTCGAACGGTTCCCCGGTCACCGCCTCCAGCTGCGGGACCAGATCCTCGATCTGTTGCGCGATGTCCTTGATCTGGTACATGCGGATGAGGCCGATGTCCCTGTGGGTGTGCACGCCCACCAGCGGCACCCCGAAATGCCGGGCGTACCAGGCGAACCAGTCCTGCACGTCCCGGCACTGGTTCGTGTTGAAGACGAGGACGTCCGGCCTCGGCACCGACTCGATGTTGTAGGCCTTGGTGAGGGGGGTCTTTCCCTGGAGAAAGGAGCCCACGTCGCTCGTCAGGTAGGAGCAGATGTCGGGCGAGTAGCCCATGGCGTTGGCATAGGGGATCAGCTCGGTGGCCATGCGGGTGGCCCCGAGCATGGCCCCGTGATTTTCCGGGTAGTAGACGAGAAACCCCATGCCTCGAAGCAGCTCGGCCGGACCCACGCTGGTGCACCACGCGATCTTCCGGGATCCGGTCCTGGCGGCCTCGTCCAGCTCGTAGAAGTGGTCGGCCATGATCTTCTTACAGACCTTGCCCGCGGCGATGGATTTCTTCGGCGGTTCGTTCGACATGGGGTGGTCGTCCTCTCTTTGCTCGTACAGTGTGGGCATGACCCGGTTTCCCGGGTGGTGCGCCCCTCTTTGCGGCGGGGTGTAAAACCCCGCCCTACAACACCGGGCACAGCAGGGCCGGCCCTCAACAGCTCAACAGCTTACCGGCTCAACACCTGCTTTTCCCTCAACAGCTCAACAGCTTACCGGCTCAACAGCTGCCCTTTCAAAGCGCCCCGGCCACCGCCTCGGTGATGTCCATGACCTTGATCTTGCCCCGCTCCTGCTTGGGGATCCGCTTGGCGCCCTTCCTGAGGTTGTCCTTGCAGGCCGCGCATCCCGAGATGATCACCTCGGCGCCCACAGCCAGTGCGTCCCGCACGCGCTCCGCGGCCATCTCCGCGGCCATGTCCGGGTCGTTGGCCTGAAGGCCGCCGCCCGAGCCGCAGCACCGGGCCTGAAGCCGGTTCCGGGCCATCTCCACGAACTCCACCCCGGGGATCTGCTGGATGATGCTCCGGGGCTCCTCGAAGATCTTGAAGGCCCGGCCCAGGTCGCAGGGGTCGTGGTAGGTGACCTTCTTCTTCATCTCCCCGCCGAGCGTGAGCTTGCCCTCCTTCAGGAGCTTCTCCAGGTAGTGGACCGAGTGGTAGACCTCCATGCCCAGGTCCCCGATCTCGGGGTAGAGCTTCTTGAAGGTCTTGTAGCAGCCCGCGCAGGGGGTCACCAGCTCCCTGGCGCCGGTCTTCTTGATGCGCTCGATGAGCTGCCTGGCGTGGTCCTCGAACTCGTCCGAGCCCGTGAGGTAGATGGGGAAGCCGCAGCAGCCCTCTTCCATGGCCAGTGTGGTGTAGTCTACGCCTGCGGCGTCCAGGGGCTTGATCAGGCTCGGAACCATCTTCATGTCCAGGTAGCTGGGCACGCACCCCATGAAGAGCAGGGTCTCGGCCCGGGGCTTGAGCTCTCCGGCCTTGGCTTTCTCCTTGAGCTCCTTGGGGTAGATCTCGATCCGCTCCGCGCCCGCCTCGGCGTATACGTTTCCGGTCTTGAGGATGTTGTCCCGCACGGCCAGCACGGGCTCCGGGGCCAGGCCCGCCTTGTAGAGCTTCTTGCGGGCGCCTTCCACGATCTCGTCCACCCGGATCTGGGCCGGGCAGAAGTAGGTGCAGGTCTGGCAGGTGGTGCAGGTGTAGAAGGCCTCGGCCAGATCCTTGTCCATGTCCACGGTGCCGTTCAGCATGTAGAAGGCCAGCGCGTTCCGGCCCCGGGCATTGCGGGACTCCCGCTGGGTAACGCCGAAGGTGGGGCAGCCGAGGCGGCAGAACCCGCAGTGGATGCAGGCCAGGATCTCGTTGTCCACCTCGCCGCCGAAGGAGTCGGCCCCCTCGGGGTTGTCCAGGAGCGGCTTGAAGGCGAAGTGGTCGTAGATGTCGCTCTTCTCCTTCTCCAGCCCCATCTTTCCCGGGTTCAGGATGTTGTCCGGGTCCAGGGACTGCTTGATCTTGCGCATCACCTCCATGGCCGGGCCCAGCTGCCGTTCGATGTGGGGGGCCCGGGTGATGCCGGTTCCGTGCTCGGCGCTCAAGGTGCCCTTGGCGGCCATGGCCGCGTCCACGAGCTCCTCCACGGCCGGCTTGAGCCGGTCCCACTCCTCGCGGCTCCGCACGTCGCCCACGAAGGTGGTGTGCACGTTGCCGTCACCCACGTGGCCGAAGGTGGCGATGGTGACGCCGTACTTGTCCGAAATGGACTGGGCCATGCGGATGGTGTCGGGGATCTTGGTGCTGGGGACCCCGAGGTCCTCGGCAATGGGAATGAGGCGGTTGAAGGGCTTGATCCGCGAGAGGGTCGGGACCAGCCTTCCCCGGGCCACCATCATCTCGGCCCGCCTGGCCGGATCGTCGGTCCACTCGAACTCCTGGACCCCGTACTTCCGGCAGGTCTCCTCGATCCGGTTCATGTCCCGGGTGACGACCTCCTTGGCGCCGTCCGCCTCCATAATCAGGAGGGCCTCGATCTTGCTCACGTCCTTGCCCAGGGCCTCCTCGACCACCTTCAGGCTGTACTTGTCCAGGATCTCGCAGCCCGCCAGCTTGATTCCCGAGGTGATCACCTCGGTGACCGCATCCCCGGCCGCGGAGAGGTCGCCGAAGACGGCCAGGGCCATGGCGTCGTACTCGGGCTTGGGCTCCAGCTTGATGGTGATCTCGGTGATGATGCCGAGGGTGCCTTCGGCCGCGGTAAACAGATGGGTGAGGTCGTATCCCAGGCTGGTCTTGGGTGCGGTGGTGCCGGTGTCGATGACGGTGCCGTCGGCCAGCACGACCTTCAGGCCTTTGATGTAGTCCCGGGTGGTGCCGTACTTGACCGCGCGGTGGCCGCTGGCGTTGGTGGAGACCATGCCCCCGATGGTGGCGATGGCCTCGCTTCCGGGGTTGGGCGGAAACATGAGGCCGTCCCGGCCCAGCCTGGCGTTGAGGGGCATGCAGACCACACCCGGCTCGACCCGGGCGTAGAAGTCCTGCTTATTGATCTCCAGGATGTTGTTCATGTTGTGAAGGTCCAGGATGATGCCTCCCCGGACCGGCAGGACCGCCCCGGTCACGCTGGATCCCGTGCCCCGGGCCGTCACCGGGACCTTGTCCCGG
>JAIPEI010000164.1 GCA_021737245.1 Deltaproteobacteria bacterium
GTAGACCCGTCCACGGTAGTAGTGGGCGATGACGAGGTTGGGGTCCTGCTCGATGATTCGGTCCAGCTGGCGCAGGGCCTGGTCGTAGCGCTTCGTCTTGATGAGCAGGGTCGTCAGCACCAGTCTCGCCCGCTTGTGATCGGGATCGAGCACAAGGGCTTTCTTGTAGGCCTGAATCGCTTCTTCCTCCCGCTCAAGAAGGCCGGCGATCTCGGCCTCGAGCAAATGGTGCTCGATTCGGGTCGGTTCGAGCTCCACGCATCTTCGGGCGTATGTCAGTGCGTCCTCGTTCTTTCCCTGCTGCTTGAGCAGCAGGGCCATTCGCTGGAGCAGGAACACCGCCTCGGGGTCCTGCTCGATGGCCCGCTCCAGGTGGCGCTCCGCCTCCTCATAGCGGCCGTGCGCACTGTGAAGAGCGAAGAGCGCGAACTCCGAGTAAGCCTTTCCTTTCGGGTCCATTTGGGTGGAAGGCGCCGGCAGCGGGGACGCAGTGAACTCGGTGAGCGGGAAGGAGGGGTGTTGGTCCTGGTCCCGCCGCTCGTTCACTCCTGCGCATCCGCCCCACGCAAGAAGAAACAGGAGGGACAAGGGGCACAAGAGGCCTGTAAGATGAGTCCTGGAAGCTTTGAACATGGTCGCTTTCTCGTGTTTCCCGGGTTTCTCCCGGGGGTCCGCTTCCCGTCCGCCGGGCGGCGCAGGTCCGCCGCCGGTCAGCACGGGAGGACCGGGTCAGACGAAATTCGAGAACTCCTCCTCGAAGTTGGGGATCTTCTCGCTCAGCCATGCCTTGATGTTCTTCACAATCCGTTCCTGGATCTGTCGTACGCGCTCCCGGCTGATGCCGTACTTGTCGCCGAGCTCCTGAAGGGTCATGGGGTTTTCGGACAGGATGCGGTTGTCGAAGATGTCCAGCTCCTTGCCGGAAAGCGTTTTCCGAAAGTCGCTCAGGTTCTCCAGCAGGGTCTCCCGCCGCTCCACATCGGAGATCCGGTCGTCGGCTCCTGCGGAGGGGTCGGGGAGAAACGCGTCGTAGGTCTCCTTGCCCTCGTCACCCACGGGTGCGTTCAGGGAAAGCTCGGCGCCTCCCAACCGCTGGCTCATCTCCTCGATCTCCTGCTCCTTCACGTCCAGTCTCTCGGCCAGCAACCGGGGTGCGGGATCGAACCCCTGGGCGATGAGCTTCTCCTTTTCCTTGGCCAGGTTGAAGAACAGCTTTCTCTGGGTCTGGGTCGTGCCGATCTTGACCAGCTTCCAGTTCTCCATGATGAACTTCAGGATGTAGGCCTTGATCCAGAAGGAGGCATAGTAGGAGAACTTGATGCCACGATAGGGATCGAACTTTCGGACCGCCTGGAGCAACCCGACGTTTCCTTCCTGGATGAGATCGAGAAGACTCTTGGTCCAGTATCGACTGAAGTCCATGGCGATCTTGACCACCAGGCGCAGGTTGGATGTCACGAGCTTGTATGCGGCCTGCTGGTCCTGCTTCTCCTGGAAGCGGGTCGCCAGCTCGACCTCCTCCTCCCGGGTGAGGAGCCGGTAGCTCTTGATCTCCATGAGATAAAGCTGGAGCGGGTCGTAAGGGACGAGACCGCGGTCCTCTCGTTGAACCACCGGGGCCAGATCGGGACGGAGAACCGGGAAGAGCTCGGCGGCTTCCTCCAGGCTGCCGGTCCGGTCAACGACGCCGGGTGTGTCCTTTCTGTTTTCCTTCATGATCCTGTCCTACTCCGGATCCACCACGCGCACGCGCACGTAACGTTTCTTGCCGGCCCGCAGAAGCAGGCTCCCGCCGTTCAGCGCGCTCGTATCGATCGTCCGGTCGAAGGCGTCGATCCGCACGTCGTTTACATAGCCTCCGCCCTGAGCGATCAGCCTGCGGGCGTCGCCCCGGGTCCTGCAAAGGCCCGACATCTCGAAAAGGATGTAAGCGGGGAGACCCTGTTCCATTTCCTCACGAGGGAGCTCAAAGGTCGGTGCGGAGTCGATCGGTCCGCTGACGCCTCCTCCAAACAGCCGGCGTGAAGCCTCCTGCGCCTTCCCGGCCGCTTCCCCGCCGTGGCAGATCCGCGTCGCCTCCAAGGCGAGCACCTCCTTGGCCCGTCTCAGATCCGCGCCCTCGAGGGATGCCAGTCTTCGGACCTCGTCCATGGGAAGAAAGGTGAAAAGCGCCAGGAAGCGGGCCACATCGGCATCGTCCTGGTTGATCCAGTACTGGTAGTAGTCATAGGGCGCGGTGAGCTCGGGATCGAGCCACACGGCTCCTTCATGGGTCTTCCCCATCTTGATGCCCGAGGCCGTTGTGATGAGCGGGAAGGTGATGCCGAAGGCGCTCCCGCCCTCCACGCGGCGGATGAGATCGGCCCCCGCCACGATGTTCCCCCACTGATCGCTCCCCCCCATCTGGAGACGGCAGCCGTAGGTCCTGTACAGGTGCAGGAAATCATAGGACTGGAGGAGCATGTAGTTGAACTCGATGAAGCTCAGGCCCGTCTGCAGCCGCATTCGATAGCTCTCCGCAGAAAGCATTCGGTTCACGCTGAAGTGGCGGCCGATGTCCCGCAGGAAGTCGATGTAGTTGAGCCCGGCGAGCCAGTCCACGTTGTTCGCCATGATCGCCCGGTCGTTGTCGAAGTCGAGGAATCGGGCGAGCTGATCCCGGATGCACCCGGCATTTTCGTAGATCTCCTCCCGGCTCATGATCCGGCGCATTTCCGTCTTTCCGCTGGGATCTCCCACGAGCCCGGTTCCGCCGCCGACGAGTGCGATGGGACGGTGGCCGGCCCGCTGCATGTGGGCCAGGGCCATGATGCAGACCAGGCTGCCCAGATGGAGGCTCTTTGCGGTGGGATCGAATCCGATGTAGCACGTTGCAGGTTGCTCGAGCAGGGTTCGGATTGCATCCGGGTCCGTAGCCTGATCCACGAAGCCCCGCTCTTCCAGCTCGTCGAACACGTTTTTCACGGTTCACCTCGATCGCGTGATTCCAGATCCCGGGGGAGCGTCAGGCGGACGACCTGTCCAGGTTTTCCGAGATTTTTCAGCGTGTTTCCATTGAAGTGTACCACGACGCCCGCGGCGTTTCCAATCAGCAGCTCGTACGACTCCCCGTCCTTCCACCGGGGCCGGCTTCCCGGCTGAAATATGAAGTCCTTGGGCTCGCCGCCGTCCACTGAGATCTGGACCCATGTCCTCTCGGCCACGTCGATGGTCAGGGTCCGTTCCTCCTGTACCGTCGCCTCCTCCCGGGGTGAGACGGGCCCGGGGGGCTCTGTCTCCGCTGGAACGGTGTCCTGGCCGGGGATGGTTTCCTCCGGCTCCGGCGGGGGAGACGAGGATCTCTCCGGGGGGCTCAACGCTGGTTCGGGCGCCCTTTCCGCTGCCGCCGGCGTTTCCCGTTCGGAGGAAAGCTCGGAGAACCCTGCCGGGGGCTCGGGTGGTGCGGGCGGGTTTTCCGGGCCGATCGGCTCGCGCACGGGCGGCTCCATTTCCCTGTCGGTGGGTTCCGTGGGGGCGGACGGCGTGCCGGGCCAGTCCGGCGCCGGGTTTCCCTGCCAGAGGTAAAGAAGGACCCCGGCGAGAATGCCCAGCAGAAGAAGAAGCAGGATGCGGCGGCCCCGTCCGGGAGGCTCCGGCTCCTGCAAGGGTCTCGGCTCCGCCTGCTCCGCCGGGCCGCTCTGGTCGTAGAGTTCCAGGATGCGTGCGGCATCCAGTCCGAGGGCCCGGGCATAGGAGCGGATGAAGCCCCGCACGAACACCGGTGGAGGAAGCCTGTCCCAAGCCTCCTGCTCGATGGCCTCGACAAAGTGCTCCCGAAGGCGCGTCGACCGGGCGACCTCCCGGATGTCGAGGCTGCGGTTGCGACGTTCCTCTCGAAGAAGGGCTCCCACCCCGGAGGTTCTGGGTTTTTCAGGTTCCGCCTTCTTTCGGGGCGGTTTGGTTTTTTGTTTCGGTTCCGCCATGGATCTGCTTGTGCTCTCCGTATTGTTAACCGCCGGCGGCCGGAGCATCCGATCGCCTCGTCACGGTTTCATCGGTATGGTTCGGATCCGGGGCTTCCGAAGTGTCCATCCGACCGCCATGGGCCGCCGGTTCCCGGGAAGAGGACGGCCCCTCAATCGAAAAGGACCTTTGTGTAAGTTTTCTCCTTGAGCCCCTGGATCCACTTCGAGTATCTCCGGTCGATCTCCTCCCGCAGGAGGATCCGGTAGATGGCGTCCCGGACCTTTTCGAGCGGCATGACGCCTGTCCCCCCCTTGTCCAGGACCTTGATGATCTGAACCCCGTTGGGCTTGATAATGGGCTCGCTGACACCGCCCTCCGGCGTCTCCTCGATGACCTTGCGGATCTCGGGCTCGAGCTGGTTCGGGTCGAACCTCCCCAGGTAGCCCCCTTCCTCCGCACCGGGGCCGTCCGAGTGGAGCCGCGCCAGCTCTGCGAAGTGCGACCCTTCCCGGAGCTGCTTAACCAGCGCCGCGCCCTCCTGCTCGAGCCCGGCCGGTTCCCCCGCGTCTCCCGGGTTCTTGCGGAGCAGAAAAATGGTGGCGATCTCCACCCCCGGCTTGCGCTGGAAACGCTCCTTGTGTTCCTCGTAGTAGGCCTCGACCTGCTCGTCCCGGATGATGATGCGGGACTTGACCTCGAAGTTGACCAGCTTGTACCGCTGGAGGTCCTCCTTTACATTCTGGCGGTACTCCTCCCAGGTGAGGCCCTTGTCCTTGAGCATGGACTCGAGCTCGCTCCGGCTCCAGTGGTTGTCCCGCTTGATGCGCTCGATGGCGTCGTCCACTTCGCCGTCCTTGACTTCGATGCCGATCTCCCGGATTTTTTCGAGGGCGATCCGGTCCTCGATCAACCGCTCGAGAATCATTCGCCGGGCGTCGTTATACTGCTGCTGGTTTCTCTCCCGGAGCATGCCCGGATCGACCCCTGTCATCTCCTTCATTTTCTTGTGAAGCTCGTGAAGGGTGATCACATCGTCATTGACCACGGCGACGAGACGGTTTGCGGTTTCCGCGGATGCTCCGACGGAGGCTGCGGCGACAGCCGCTCCCATCAGCCAGACAACGAGCAGGCGTTTGAGTCGATGGCAGGTCATCTATCCAATCTCCAGTCTGTTCAGAACCTCCCGGTTCACCTTCACGGGATACCGGGTCTTCAGGGTTTCGATCCAGTTTCGGTAGAAGGACTCTCTTTTTTGCGCCAGGAGCTCCTCCTCGATTCGTCCCATCACCTCGGGCAGGCTCATCACCCCTTCCGGCCGCCGGTCCGTCACCTCCACCACGTGATGACCGTACGGCGTTTTTACCGGCTTGCCGGAAAGCCCGACGGGGAGGGAGAAGACCGCTTCGGCGAGGGTTTCCTCCAGCTCGTTCTCGGTGGCCCATCGCTCCGGCATGCCCACGATCTTTTCGAACCGCCCGGGGGCCTCTGCGATCAGCGTGGGCAGATCCCGGTCCTGTTTCACGAGCTCGATGATTTCGCGGGCGGTCCCGGCGTCCTGCGCCACGATCTGCCGAAAACGCACCATGGCCGGATGCTTGTAAGTGTCCCGGCGCTTCTCGTACCGCTCTTGAATCTCCCGAAATGATACGGGCTGGACTCCTTCCATCCCCTGCTCGATGATCTTCCGAAGCAGCAGCTGCTCATGCAGCTCTTCCTCCCACGTGTCGAAGTCCACGTACCGTTTGAACAGCGTGTTCCGGAACGCCTCTTCGGACGGGTAGTCGGACTTGATGTCGCGCACGACCGCTTCCAGCTCGCGCTCCTCGACAGCGACTCCGTGCTCCGCCCCGTAGGCCAGGAGGACGTAGCGATCCACGAGCCGCTCGACGAGCGGCTCGAAGACCGGCCGAACTTCCCCGGGTTTCAGGCCCATTTCCGCGCTGATCCTCTCGACGTCTTTCCGGATCGCATCCAGGGTGATCTTTTGTTTCCCGACGCGGACGGCGACCTCTTCCTGCGCGGGCTTCAGCGGATCACAGGAGGCAAGGAGGAGGAGCAGCAGCAGAAAAAGCGCGCCCCGGGAGATGCGATTCGTCATGATGGGGTCCAAGAACGCCGGGATCGTCAGATCCCCCGCCGTCGCGACCGGTGCGCAACGACCGAAGGCGGTATCCTGTCTTTGCGAATGCCGAAAAAGATCCAAGTTTTCTACATTAACAACTGTCATGGAAATTGCAAGCACAATCTGAGTGGGGCCGCTTGCTCCAACTTATTGATATCAAGGAAGCTTTGGACGGGATGGCCGGGTTGAAACCGGTCCTGAAGGCCCTCACGCAGAGGGCTCGGGGGAGAGTTTCAGGAGCAGACTCCGAATCTCCTCCAGGGACGCCAGGGGCCCGGGCTCATCCGGTCGCACCTTCAGCCGGTTCCCCGATGAGAACCGGTACTTGCCGGGTCGTCGCTCCACCATCTCCACGAGGAGGGCTCCGTCCACCTCCGTGTCCTGGGCGAAGGTCAGGACCAGGGCCTGCCGGGTGACCTCCAGGCGTGTCGCCCGGAGCCGCTTCATCTGGAGCCGCACCGTCATGATGCGAAGGAGGTTGGAGACCTCCCGCGGAGGCGGCCCGAACCGGTCCGAGATCTCCGCGCTGAGGGATTCGAGCTCGTCCGCCTGCTTGAGAGAAGAAAGGCGGCGGTAGAGGTTGAGACGGACGTCCGGATCGGAGACGTAAGTCTCGGGAAGGTATGCCGAAAGGTTCACGTGGATCTCCGGATTGATCTCCTCGCGCCACTCCTCGCCCTTGAGCTCGGCCACCGCCTCCTCGATCAGGCGGACGTAGAGCTCGTAGCCCACCGCCGCGATGTGGCCGGACTGGCTGAACCCGAGGACGTTTCCCCCGCCCCGGATCTTCAGGTCGTGGAGCGCCAGGTGGAGACCGGCCCCGAGCTGGCTGAAGTCCATGAGGGCTTTCAACCGCTTGACCGCCTCCCGCGTCATCCTGGACGCGTCGGAGAGCAGGAGATAGGCGTACGCCGTCTCGCTCGAGCGCCCCACCCGCCCGCGGAGCTGGTAGATCTGGGCCAGGCCGAACCGGTCCGCCTCGTGCAGGATGATGGTGTTGGCCGACGGGATGTCCAGGCCGGACTCGATGATGGTCGTGCACACAAGGACGTCGATCTCCTTGCGAAGGAACGCCATCATGGCGTTCTCCAGGCCGTGCTCCTTCATCTGACCGTGGGCCATGCCGATGCGGGCCTTCGGCAGGAGATCCCGGAGACGCGCAGTGATCTGCTCGATGGACTGGACCCGGTTGTGCACGAAGAACACCTGGCCTCCCCGCTCCAGCTCGTGCTCCACCGCGTGGACGATCGTGGCCTCGTCGTACGGCACGATGTAGGTCTGGATCGCCTGCCGGTCCTCGGGCGGTGTCTCGATGACGCTCAGGTCGCGCACCCCCATCAAGGAGAGGTGCAGGGTCCTGGGAATGGGTGTGGCGGCCAGGGAGAGGACGTCCACCAGCGCCCGGTACTTCTTGAGCGTCTCCTTCTGCTTCACGCCGAAGCGCTGCTCCTCGTCCACGATCAGAAGGCCCAGGTCCCGGAAGCCGACGTCCTTCTGAAGCAGGCGGTGGGTTCCGATCAGGACGTCGAGCTTTCCGGAGCGGGCACGGGCCGCGAGCTCGCGCTGCTCGGCCCGGCTCTTGAACCGGCTCAGCACGCCGACCTGGACGCCGTAAAGCTCCATCCGGTGCCGGAACGTCTCAAAGTGCTGCTCCGCCAGGACCGTGGTCGGGACCAGCATGGCGACCTGTTTGCCCTCGCTTACGACCTTGAAGGCGGCGCGGATGGCCACCTCGGTTTTCCCGAAGCCCACGTCCCCGCAGATGAGCCGGTCCATGGGGCGTTCGCTCTTCAGATCGTCCAGCACATCGTCAATGG
>JAIPEI010000165.1 GCA_021737245.1 Deltaproteobacteria bacterium
TACCGCACCACGTCGGTCCACTCGCTGCCCACGGCGCAGTTCACGTCCAGGCCGTTCTCATACCCCGCCTCCTTGAGGAGCTGCTTGGCCCGCTCCGGGTCGTACTTGGGCACGGGCTTTTCACAGTACTCGGGGTGCACGGGGGAGACGTGGAAGTCGTGGCCCAGCACGCCCTGGCCGAAGTAGGCCAGCCCGAGGATCTTCTCGCGGTGCTGGCAGAGCTTGAGGGCCATGCGCACGCGGTTGTCCTTCCAGGGATCCAGGTCCACGCGCATGCGGAGCAGCCGAACCTGAGCCGTGCCGATGGGCTTGACGTCGATGCTCGAGTCGTCCTTGAGAGCCTTGAATGCGGCCGTCCCGCCGGTGGTGGCCAGGTCGATGGAGTCGATCTCGCCGGCCTTGATAGCGGCGATACGCGGGGACATCTCGTCGCCCATGTCGACGAACTCGATGCCGTCCATGTAGGGAAGGGGCTTTCCGTCGGCGCCCTTCTGCCAGTAGTCCTTGCGTGCCTTGAGCACGCAGCGCTCGCCCTCGCGGTAGGATTCGAGGGTGAACGGGCCGGTCCCGTGGGGCGCCTTGACAAAGTCCCCTTCAAAGGTCCGGTGGTTGAGGATCAGGGCCGGGTAGTGAAAGAGGTGCTCGGGGACCGCGATCTCCGGCACGCTCAGGTGGAGAACCACCTGGTAGTCGTTCACCTTCTCGATGCCCGAGGGGCTCAGATAGGCCCCCATCATTCCCTTGATGGAGGAGCCCACATCCTCGTTGAGCCACTGGTTCATGGTGAAGACCACGTCGTCCGCGTTGAACATGTCGCCGTTGTTGAACTTGATCCCCTTCCTCAGGTTCAGGGTCCAGGTTTTGAGGTCGTCGCTCGCCTTCCATTCCTCGAGCAGATAGGGATGGGTGATGTTCTTGTTGTCCGTCAGGGTGAGGTACTCACCGACCTGGCGGAACATGTTGGAGGGCTCCACCCAGGAGAACTGGGCCGGATGGGTCACCTTCTGGACCGAGCTGGCGATCCTCAGGGTCCCGCCCCTTCGGATGTCGGCGGCGCGGGCTTTGCCGGGAAAGGGAAGGCCGGCCATGGTGGTGGCCGCGGCGGCGCTCGCCCCCAGCAGGGTGGCGTACCGAATGAACTCCCGCCGCGTCAGTTTGCCTTTTTCCATCTGGCTGACCAGCTCCGGAATCAGGGAGTGAGTGTCCTTTCTGATCTCCTTCATGACGTTCTCCTTTCTCAATCCGGGTTGTCGTGTGGGCCATGGATCCCGAAGGATCGTCCGGTACGCATTCGGCCGGCGGTCCCAACCGTACTGCCGAAGGGGGGAGGGGCCGTATTGCTCACAAAGAACGTTGAAAGACCGTCGAGGCTCAGCCGCGGGATCTCGTCATGCTCACCCTGAGCCCACCTGCTCGGCTTCGTCATTCCAGATCCCGGACCCGACAATGGGCCAGGCGTCGAGTTCCCGGACCTCCATCATGTCCACGATCTGTTTCAGGACCTGGTCGATGACCTGCCGTCCCTCCATGGGCATGGCCGCGAGACGGGTGGCGAACCGCTCCTGAAGGGGCCAGGGCATCTCCTCGGTCAGTCGTTGACCGGAGTCGGTCAGGGATACGGTCACCCTTCGGCGATCCGGGCTGCTCCGTTCCCTCTTGATGAGATTCCGCGCTTCCAGCCGGTCGAGAATGCCTGTGACTGTGGCCTGGCTGAGATATACTTTCGAGGCCAGGTTTCCCGGCGTGGAAGGGCCTGAGAGGATGAGCTGCCTGAGGCAGACCAGTTGGGGGACCGTGAGATTGAACTCCCGGCTGAGGTGGCGGCTGTGCTGATCGATGGCGCGGATGATTCTTCGAAGCGAGCGTAGAATACTCTCCGCGTAAGCCCCGGCGTCTGAGCGGCCGCGAGAAGGGGTGGGTTTTTCTGGGGTCGTGGACGTCATGCGGGTCGGCGGCACCCGATCTTCGTTTGAGTATGAATGTTTTGATTTCTAAGGACCTCATTACTATAACAAAGCCCTTTTCGAGTCAATCCCCAATTCAGAGATCGGATGTCGATCCATGGGAAGGGCCTTGCGTTCCTTCGTCCTCTTGATGTATTTCCTGATGTGAGGTCGGCGCATTGCATGGGAAGCGAGCCGGATCGCAGAGAGAGCGAATCGGCGGGGGTCCAGACGGGAGAGGGAATTGAGAGCCGTGGTTCAGAGGGTCAGGCAGGCCCGGGTCGAGGTGAGCGGAGCGGTCCTGGGAGAGATCGGCCCCGGCCTGCTCGTGTTCCTCGGCGTGGGGGACGGGGACACGGAAAACGACGCCGCGTACGTGGCCGGCAAGACAGCCCACCTCAGGATCTTCCCGGACGAGGAAGGCATGATGAACCGCTCCGTGAGCGAAGCGGGAGGCGGCGTCCTGGTGGTCTCCCAGTTCACCCTGTTGGGAGACTGCAGGAAGGGAAGGAGACCTTCCTTTGTTCGGGCGGCGCCGCCGGAAACGGCACGCCCGCTCTACGAGCGGGTGGTGGACCTGCTGCGGGAAAAGGGGCTGGCCGTGGAGACGGGCGGGTTCCGGGAGATGATGGACGTGCACCTGGTCAATGACGGCCCGGTCACCCTGCTGATCGACAGCCGGAAGGGGTTTTGAGCCCGACGCCCTCTCTGAAAATCGAGTTCCAGCTCGCGTACTGGAGTACGCCGCACAAGGAACCTCGCTGATCGACGATGAGATTGGCAAAAAAGCCCCTTTCCGGATGGAAACGAACTCAGGACCCGTGTGCATGAACGAAAGGCAAGGAGATGGGAAGAGCCGAGATCGACCGGGATGTCCCTGAAGCCCTGCAGCCTGAAGCGGAGCCCATCGAGCCGGATGCCGGAGGAAGGCGGAAGCCGGTGCTGCGCTGGGTTCTCTTTCTCGTCTTCGTTCTCTGGGCGGTGCTCACGGCCTACCACGAGCCGCTTCTCACCCGGATCGGCGGGTTCCTGGTCGTTTCCCACGAGCTGGAGAATGCGGACCTGATCGTCTGCCTGTCCGGGAGGCAGGTGGAGCGGGGCCTGGCCGCCGCAGACCTTTACGGCGAGAAGCCCCCCCCCCGCGTGTTCATCGCTCCGGAGGTCCCGCCCGACGGGTACGAAGCGCTCGAGCGCGCCGGGATCGAGATCCCGCGGAGCGTGGACATCCTGCGGCGGATCCTCGTGGAGAGCGGGGTCCCGGAGGAGGCCGTCATCGAGGCGGAGCAGCCGGCAAGGAGCACCATGGGCGAGGCCCGCATGGCAGTCGAGGTCGCCGATGAGAACGGGTACCGCTCCCTCATCGTGGTCACGTCTCCCACCCACACCCGCAGGGCCTGGATGGCCTTCCGCCATGCGACCGAAGACGACGCCATCGCCATCCGAATGGCCCCCAGCTCGTACAGCGGCTTTCGAGCGGAAAACTGGTGGAAGACGAGGCGCTATGTCAAGGAGGTGATCGTCGAGTACCAGAAGCTGCTCTACTACAGCCTGGAGTACCTTCTGTAAGCGGACTTTCCGGGGTGGGGGCCTGAAGATCTATTTGGTCGTCATGGTAAACACCCCATCCCAGTCGGGACCGGGCGGGTCGGTCTTGAGCTCGTTGCAGCGCTGGATGTAGAGCCGGGCTGCGTACAGGGTCTGATCCATGGCATTGACGCCCTCGAAGGTTTCGACGGCCCGGTCCCATTGCTGCTCCTTGTAGAGGCGAAGGCCCTCGTGAAACCGGGCGATGGCCTCCATGTCGCGCGCCGGGAGCTCCTTCCGGCTCACCAGCTCGAAGATGTGCACGGGCTGCTTCTTTCCCTTCACCCGGACGCTGTCGAGCTCCATGCAGACGAACTCGTCCTTGACCCGCTCGTAGGTGGTCTCGCTGATCAGGATGTGGGTCCTGTAGGACTTGTTGGCGCCTTCGAGCCGTGAGCCCAGGTTCACGGCGTCCCCCATGACGGTGTAGTCGAACCGCTGGTCGGATCCCATGTTCCCCACCATCATGGGGCCGGTGTTGATACCGATGCCGATGTCCAGCGGCTGCTTTCCTTCCCGGATCCATTTCTCGTTGAGCTTCTTGAGCCCCTCCATCATGTCGAGGGCGGATGAACACGCCCTGAAGGGGTGGTCCGGCTGATCCAGCGGAGCGCCGTAGAAGGCCATGAGGGCGTCGCCGATGTACTTGTCCAGCGTGCCCTCGTACTTGAACACGATGTCCGTCATCACGGTCAAATACTCGTTGAGCAGGTGAACGAGCTCCTCCGGGGTCATGCCCTCGGATATGGACGTGAAGCTTCGAATGTCGGAGAACAGGACCGAGATTTCCTTTTTGTCTCCTCCGAGCTTCAGCTTGCTCGGGTCCTTGAGCATCTCGTTGACCACGGAGCTGGACACATAGTAGCTGAACGCCCCCCGGATCTTTTTTCTTTCCCGCTCCTCCGTCAGGTAGTGATAAACGGTGAGGGAGGTGTAGACCAGGGCCACGGCCAGGAGGGGATAGACCAGGTTGACCCAGAGTCCCGCCTGGACAAAAAGCCACCGGCTCACCACGACGTATCCCACCAGGATCAGAACGGTCGCCATGATCGCCCTGACGGCGCTGAGCCTGGGAACCGCGAAACCGGTGATCAGGCTCAACAGGAGGATGGCCGCGAGATCGAAAACCGTGGCCCATTTCGGTTTGCTGATGTGATCTCCCCGGAGGATGTTGTCCATGACCGTGGCGTGAATCTCGAGGCCGGGGTACTCGCCCGTGCTGGAGAAAGGCGTGTTTCGAATGTCGCCGATCCCGATGGCGGTCGCCCCCACGATCACGATCCTGTCCTCGAAGGTGCCCTTGGGGAACTCCTCCCGCAGGATGTCGCTGAGGGAGACATGGGGAAAGGTCTTTTCCGGGCCCAGGTAATTGATGCGCATGTAGCCCATCTCGTCCGTGGGTACCAGGCGGTCGCCGATCCGAAGGCCCTCGATCCCGTAGCCGGCCACCCGGATCATGAGCTGGGGCCGGCCCAGGTAGTGCCACACGGCCTGGATGGCGAGGGGGGCGTACACCTCGTCGCCGCACTTGTACATGAGCGGCATGGTGCGAACGATGCCGTCCTGGGGATCCGGTTCCATGTTGAAGTAGCCTGACGCGTCCGCACTCCGATGGAACTGCGCCAGGTTCGGTTCGGGTGCGTAGGCCGTGCGGAAAGGTTCGAACTGCAGATCCTGCCGGTTGTAAATGATAAGGGGGTACTTGGAATCGGAGACGGTGCCGAGCCTGCGTTGGATGTCCGCCGCGTCGAGATCGTACTCCAGGAAGGCCTTGCGCATGTAGAAGAAATACCCGAGGACGGTTTTCGTGCCGGCGTCCTCCAGGCTGCGCGCCAGCAGGAGGTCGTTGTCCGCCTCCCGCCGCTGCTCTTCGATGAACCGCCTGAGCTCCGGGTTTTCGAGCTGCAGGGATTCGAGCTCCCGGTCGATCCTCTCGATGAGGCGCAGGTTGTTGTTCTCGTCCGGTTCGATGAACCCGATATCGAACGCGATCACCTTGGCGCCGTCCCTGTCGAGGAGGTCGACGATCCGACCGATCTTCGAACGGGGCCAGGGCCAGCGCCCCTCCTGGTCGAGGCTCTTTTCATCCAGGACCGCAGCCACGATTTGGGGGGACGGGCTCTTGACGCCCCGCGAGCGGAACCGAAGATCGTAGGTTTTGAGCTCCACCATGTCCAGGATGGGAACGCCCACGATAAAGAGGAACAGGGTGAGGACGAGGGAAAGAAAGGTGATGGAGCGGGCATTGAGGGTGAAAAGGCGTTTCCATCGATTCCGTTTCATGGCGGCGCTCCGTATGACATCATGGAAAGGCTGATTTTCGCATCCGTTTATAGGAGATGGCCCCGCCAAAGTCAAGCAGGGCAAGGTGGCTGTGCGGCGGAGACATCATTGGGGGAGACGAGCACAGAGGAACGCTCGTTGACAGCAGTATATCCCGGTGATAGCCTATTTATTTACGTTTGCTCGAGGGATCGAGGCCTGCAGCGGGAATGATCACCATCCTGACCATAGCCGGTTCGGACTCGAGTGGAGGGGCCGGCATCCAGGCCGACATCAAGACCATTCACCGCCTTGGAGCCCATGCCTTGTGTGCGGTCACCGCGGTGACCACACAGGGCTCCCGCGGCTTGTCATCGGTCCACCCGGTCCCTCCGGGCGAGATCTCGAGGCAGATCGAGGTGGCCGTGGCCGACGCGTTTCCGGGAGCCGTGAAGATCGGCATGCTGAAATCGCCCGGGGCCGTGAAAACCGTGGCTTCCCTGATCGAGCGCTTCCGGCTGTCCAACGTGGTGCTGGATCCCGTCATCACGGCGACGGCGGGCGGCCGGCTGCTGGATGTGGAGGCCCTGGAGACGTTCCTCTCGGAGCTCGTTCCCAGGGCGGACGTGGTGACCCCCAACATCGAGGAGGCGTCCCTCCTGTCCGGCCGGCCGGTTCAAACCCTGGAGGAGGCCGAAGAGGCCGCCCGGAGCCTGAAGAGCCTGGGACCGGACGTGGTTGTGACCGGGGGGCATTTCCCGGATCAATGTGTGGATCTCCTTTTCGACGGTAAGGGGGTGCACCGCTTTCCGGGCAGCCGGCTGCAGACGACCTTCACCCACGGAAGCGGCTGTGTGTTCTCCTCCGCGCTGGCCACGTGCCTGGGCATGGGAGCGGATCTGCACGGGGCGGTGGCCCGGGCCCGCGAAACGACCCGGGAAGCCCTGAGGCTGGGATATGCGTGCGGTTCGGCCCCGGGCGTGGTCAACCCGCTTGGTGGTTGTGTGCGCGGAGGTGCAACGGATGATGCGGACATCGCGAAACAGGGAACACCCGTGGATCAGACGGGTTTGAGGAACGGAGAATCATGACGCAGATCGCGAAGGCAAGAGAAGGAATCACGACCGAGGCTGTCAGGCGGGTGGCCGAGGCGGAGCAGGTGCCGGCAGAGTGGCTCAGGGATCAGGTGGCTGCAGGACGGGTCGCCGTTCCGGCCAACCCCGCGCACGCAGGGCTCATGCCCTGCGGCATCGGCGAAGGTCTGACCATCAAGGTCAATGCGAACATCGGCACGTCCTCTGACAAGGCCTCCCTCGAAGAGGAGAGGAGCAAGCTGCGGGCGGCACTGGATGCAGGCACGGACGCCGTGATGGATCTGTCCACCGGCGGAGACATCGATCTCTGCCGGAGGAACGTGCTGGAGAACTGCCCCGTCCCCGTGGGGACGGTACCCGTGTATCAGGCGGTTGTAGAGACCGTGAACGAGGAGGGCGGCCTGGTCCACCTGACGGCCGACAGGCTGTTCGAGGTGATCGAGCGGCAGGCCGCCGACGGGGTGGACTTCATCACGGTCCACTGCGGCCTCACCCTGGCCGCCCTGGAAACCCTGCGATCCCAGGGGCGCGTCACGGACATCGTCAGCCGGGGAGGGGCCTTTCTCACGACCTGGATGCTTCATCACGGAAGAGAGAACCCTCTGTACGAGCAGTATGACCGCCTGCTCGACATCGCGCGTGCGCATGATGTGACCCTGAGCCTGGGCGACGGATTGAGGCCCGGCTGCATTGCGGATGCCACGGACCGCGCGCAGATCCATGAGCTTATGACCCTGGGGGAGCTGACCGACCGGGCGTGGGCCAGGGATGTCCAGGTCATGATCGAGGGACCGGGGCACGTACCTCTGAATCAGATCAAAACCAACATTCAGCTGCAGAAGCAGCTGTGCCGAAACGCGCCTTTCTACGTGCTGGGACCGCTGGTCACGGACGTGGCCGCGGGGTACGATCACGTGGCCTGCGCCATCGGCGGGGCCGTGGCCGGAGAGGCCGGGGCCGATTTTCTCTGCTATGTGACGCCTTCGGAGCAT
>JAIPEI010000166.1 GCA_021737245.1 Deltaproteobacteria bacterium
GACGGCTTCGGGCTCTGCATGGCGAACCCGGACGGCAAGGAAGGCATGTCGGCGTTCCTGGAGAAGCGGAAGCCTGAGTTCAAGGGCGAGCGCTTCTGAGGGTGAAAACGGATCGCGCTGCGGCGGAATGGACCATGCCACCGCAGCGGCCCGAGTCATGAAGAGCGGGCTGAACGAGGCGACAACGAGGCGGAGGGGAAACATCCATGGATTTCGAGCTGAACAAGGAGCAGGAAGCGATCCGGACGGCGGCCCGGGACTTTGCCCGGGGAGAGTTCGACCGGGAGGTTGCGCTGGAGCACGAGCGCAACCACACCTTTCCGAAAGAGATCTGGAAGAAGGCCTGCGAGCTGGGATTCATCGGGATCCACTTTCCCGAGGCGTACGGCGGGCAGGACTACGGCATCCTGGAGAACGCCCTGGTGGTGGAGGAGTTCTGCCGGCAGGACTCCGGGTTCGGGGTCGCGGTCAGCCTGGCCGACTTCGCCTCGGAGCTCATCCTGCGCTTCGGCACCGAGGAGCAGAAGCAGGCCTACCTGATCCCCCTGACCGAAGGACGAATGATCTCCTGCGGCGGCTTCACCGAGCCGGACCATGGGAGCGACATCACCCTGATGAACACAACGGCGGTCCGAAACGGGGACGGCTGGGTGATCAACGGCACCAAGACCTTCATCACCAACGGCACCATCGGGGACTACGTGAGCCTCCTCTGCCAGACCGATCCGGACGCGTCTCCTTCCTATCGGGGCCAGTCCGTGATCCTCGTGGAGCGGGGGACGCCCGGATTCACCGACGCGGACGTCGGGGACAAGATGGGCATCAAGATGACCTCCACGGGCGAGCTGTCCTTCAACAACGTCCGGGTCCCCGCGTCCAACCTGATCGGCGAGGAGAACCGCGGTTTCTACCAGGTCCTGGAGTTCTTCGACGAGAGCCGGATCGAGATCGCCGCCCAGGCCCTGGGCATCGCCCAGGGGGCCTTTGACCGGGCCCTGGCCTACACCAAGGAACGGAAGCAGTTCGGAAAGAAGCTGGCCCAGTTCCAGGCTACCCAGCACAAGCTGGCGGATATGGCCACCAAGATCGAGACCGCGAGGCTCATGGTGTACAAGGCGGCCTGGAACTACGACCAGGGGCGCATCGATCCCAAGCTCACCTCCATGGCCAAGATGTACGCGGCGCGTACGGCCGTGGAGGTGGCCGACGAGGCGATTCAGCTCCACGGCGGGTACGGCTACATGCTCGAGTACGAGGTGGAGCGCTTCTACCGGGACGCCAAGATCATGGAGATCTACGAGGGGACCCGGGAGATCCAGAAGAACACCATCGCCAGCTCGCTGCTGGGGAGGCTGTAAAAGGGGGATCTCATGTCCTTGACGTACAACCGCAAGATGCTCGAGGAAGCCGGTGAAGTCTACGACCGCTGGGACCGGGAGGTGGAGAAGACCTTCGAGAAGCACCCCGAGCGCCTCGAGCGGTTCTCCACGGTTTCGGACATGGAAATCCAGCGCATCTACACGCCCAAGGACGTGGCGGAGCAGGATTTCGTTCGGGACGTGGGGGCGCCCGGACAGTACCCGTTCACCCGGGGGGTGCAGCCCACCATGTACCGGGGACGCCTCTGGACCATGCGGATGTTCGCCGGGCTGGGCTCGGCCAAGGACACCAACGCCCGTTTCCACCACCTGGTCAACGCGGGACAGACCGGCCTTTCCACGGCATTCGACATGCCCACCCTCATGGGCTACGACACGGACTCGCCGCGGGCCCGCGGGGAGTGCGGCAAGTGCGGCGTGGCCATCGACACGCTCCGTGACATGGAGGAGCTCTTCGAGGGGCTTCCCATCGACCGGATCACCACCTCCATGACCATCAACCCGCCGGCCCCCGTGATCTGGGGCATGTACATCGCCATGGCGGAGAACCGGGGGATCGACCGAAGACAGCTGGGCGGAACCATCCAGAACGACATGCTCAAGGAGTTCATCGCGCAGAAGACCTTCATGTGCCCTCCCAAGCCCTCCCTGCGGCTGATCACGGACACCGTGGAGTTCGGAACGCAGGAGGTCCCCCGGTGGAACACCATCAGCATCAGCGGCTACCACATCCGGGAGGCCGGGTCCACCGCGGTGCAGGAGCTGGCCTTCACCCTGGCCGACGGCATCGCCTATGTGGACGCGGCCCTGGAACGGGGCCTGGACGTGGACGACTTCGCTCCCAGGCTGTCGTTCTTCTTCAACAGCCACCTGGATTTTTTCGAGGAGCTCGCCAAGTTCCGGGCGGCCCGGCGCATGTGGGCGCGCATCATGGAGGAGCGGTTCAAGGCCAAGAACGAGCGCTCTCTCTGGCTCCGGTTTCACACCCAGACCGCAGGCTGCTCTCTCACCGCCCAGCAGCCCTACAACAACATCGTTCGAACGGCCATCGAGGCCCTGGCGGCCGTCATGGGCGGCACCCAGTCCCTCCACACCAACTCTCTGGACGAGGTGCTGGCGATCCCGACGGAGGAGGCGGCCACCATCGCCCTCCGCACCCAGCAGATCATCGCGGAGGAGTGCGGGGCGGCCAACAGCATCGATCCCCTGGGTGGGTCCTACATGGTGGAGGCGCTCACCGACCGGATGGAGGAGGAGGCCTTCGAGATCATCCACAAGATCGACGACATGGGCGGCATGCTTTCCGCCATCGAGAAGAACTATCCCCAGCAGGAGATCGCGGACGCCGCCTACCATTACCAGCAGCAGATCGACCGGAAAGAAAAGACCGTGGTGGGCGTGAACAAGTACGTCACCGAGGAGAGCCTGCCCGTGGAGCTCCTCCAGATCGACGAGGAGCTCGAACGCCTCCAGATCGAGCGGACCACGCGCATTCGAAACGACCGGGACCGGCAGCGGGCGCGGGACTGCCTGGAAAGGCTGGAGGAGGCCTGCGTGGAGGGGCGGAACGTGATGCCGCCCATCATCGACGCGGCCAAGGCCCATGCGACGCTTCAGGAGATGTGCGACGTCTTTCGAAAGGTGTTCGGGGAGTACCGGGACCCGGGCATTTACTGAGCGGACACGAAGAAGGGGTGCCTATGGAGCGGAATCGAAGACTCAGGGTCATGGTGGCGAAACCCGGCCTCGACGGGCACGACCGCGGGGCCCGCATCATCGCGAGAGCCTTTCGGGACGCAGGTTTCGAGGTGGTCTACTCGGGCCTTCACCAGACGCCCGAGGAGATCGTTCACGCGGCCATTCAGGAGGACGTGGACCTGATCGGGCTCTCGAGCCTGGCCGGAGCACACTCCTATCTCTTCCCGGCCGTGGTGGAGTTCTTGAAGGAGCGGGATGCGGAGGACATCCAGGTGATCGGCGGAGGCATCATCCCCGAGGAGGACATCACCAGGCTCAAGGCCGCCGGCATTCGAGAGATCTTCACGCCCGGGAGCACGCTGGACGACATCGTGGCCTGGGTGAGGGAGAACGTGAACCCCAAGGAGTAACGAGGAAGAAGGAAGCGCATGCCCTCGACGTCTGAACTGGTCGAAAAGGTCATTTCCGGAGACGTGCGATCCGTCGCGCGGGTGATCCGGGACATCGATGACGGGATCCCCGCTGTCCGGGACGTGCTCAAGGCCCTTTATCCCCACACGGGAAAGGCGTATGTGATCGGAATCACCGGGGCACCCGGCGTGGGAAAGAGCACGCTGGTCGATCAGATGATCGGGCATTTGCGGGCTGATGGCAAGACCGTGGGCGTGCTGGCCGTGGATCCCACGAGCCCGTTCAGCGGCGGGGCCATCCTGGGAGACCGGGTGCGCATGCAGCGCCACAGCATGGACGAGGGAGTGTTCATTCGATCCCTGGCCACGCGGGGGCACTTCGGCGGGCTCACCCAGTCGACCCGGAGCGCCATCGACGTCCTGGATGCCATGGGAAAGGACATCGTCATCGTGGAGACCGTGGGCGTGGGCCAGGACGAGGTGGACGTGGTGCGTAGCGCACACACCACGGTGATCTGCGTGATCCCCGGCATGGGCGACGACATACAGGCCATCAAGGCGGGGATCCTGGAGGTCGGCGACATCTTTCTGATCAACAAGGCGGACCGGGAGGGCTCGGACAAGACCCTGAGCGACCTGCGGCTCATGATCGACATGGACCAGAAGAAGTATGAGAGCGGCACCTGGAAGCCCCCGATCCTGAAGGCCCAGGCGGTCTTCGACCAGGGCGTGACCGAGCTCCTGGAAGAGATCGCAAAGCACGCCGACTACCTGCGTTCCGTGTACGGAGACCTGCGGTTCAGGGCGCGAAAGGACAAGGTCCGGGAGGAGCTGGCCGAGATGATCAAGAACCGGCTGGTGGAGACCGTTCTTCGCGGCATCACGGATACAGGCGAGTTCGAGGAGGCGGCGGAGGCCATAGTCCGGGGGGACATCGACCCCTACACCGCCTCGGACGACCTGGTTCTGCCCAAGATCTCCCTTCCCGATCCGGAGTAGGGCGGGTATGCCGATCCTGTTCTGGTGGATTCGAAACGTCGTCCTGCTCGCTGCGGGGCTGTTCTTTCTCCTCTTCGGCGTCCACCTGCTCGTGCTCGCGTATCGCCTGAACGACCCGTTCAACTTTGTCATGACCTTTTTCGCCTCGAACCTGATCATCCTCATCAGCGCCACCGTGATGGCGGGCCTCGTGATCCGCATGGTTGCGATGATCAGGGGCAGGGGATTGAACAAAAAAGACAGTCACTGCGAGTGATTGGCTTAAAAAGTTAAAGTAACCTATCGGGATGGAGGGTGTCATGGCCGACCGGAGAAAGAAGCTGCCCTTCGGCAAGCGGGTGATGAAGCTCAGACGGGAACGCAAGCTCAGCCTCAAGGACGTTGCGAACGAGACGGGGCTGGCCAAGGACTACATCTCCAGCTTGGAGAAAGGCGAGGTGATCCCGCCGGTCGCCGTGATCCTCCAGCTCTCCAGGGCCCTGGGCATCGACTCGGGGCTCCTGCTCCGTGAGGAAAAGGAAGAAGAAGGGAAGCAGCGGGACCAGGACTACCAGAAACGAACCGAGGCCTACGCCTACGAGACCCTGACGCCCGAGGCCAAGGACAAGCACCTCAAGGCCTTCCGCGTGTTCATCGAGCCCAGGGAGGACCACAAGGGCGTGAGCTACCAGCACGCCGGGGAGGAGTTCATCTATGTGCTCAAGGGCAGGATCGAGGTCAAGGTGGGAGAGAACACCAATGTGCTCGGCCCCAACCAGACGGTCCACTTCAACTCCAGCATCGTGCACAGGCTGAAGAACCTCAGTGCGAGCAGGGCCGAGCTGGTCGTGGTCCTGTACACGCCCTAGGTCGCGATCTTGCGACACTCCAGCGGAAGGGGGAGACATGGCGTACCCGCTGACCGAAGAACAGAAGATGATCCAGGCCATGGTCCGGGATTTCGCCCGGGAGGAGGTCATGCCCGGTGCGGCCGAACGGGACCGGACCAAGACGTTCCCCCGCGACATCCTGAAGCAGATGGGGGAGCTGGGCCTCATGGGCATGAACGTGCCGGCTGAGTACAACGGCGCGGGCGTGGACACCGTGAGCTACTCCCTGGCCATGCAGGAGATCGCCTATGCCTGTGCATCCACCGCCGTGGTCATGTCCGTTCACAACTCAGTGGCCTGCGGCCCGATCTATCTCTTCGGCTCGGACTACCTGAAGGAGACCTATCTCAAGCCCCTGGCCGCAGGCGAGATGATCGGCTCCTTTGCGCTCACAGAACCGGGGGCCGGCTCCGACCCGGGCAGTCAGAAGACCAAGGCGGTCCGTGACGGGGATCACTACGTGATCAACGGGACCAAGCTCTTCATCACGTCGGGGAAGAACTCCGACATCACCGTGGTTACGGCCTACACGGACGCGGACCTGAAGCACAAGGGGATCAGCGCCTTTGTGGTGGAAAAAGGCACGCCCGGGTTCAGCGTGGGAAAGGAAGAGGAAAAGATGGGGCTCCGGGCCTCGGACACGGTGGAGCTCGTGTTCGAGGACTGCCGGGTGCCCGGAGAAAACCTGCTGGGCGAGGAGGGCTCGGGGTTCATGATCGCCATGGCCTCCCTGGACGGCGGGAGGATCGGCATCGCCTCCCAGTCCGTGGGTCTGGCCCAGGCCTGCCTGGACGCCGCGGTCCAGTACGCCCGTGAGCGGGTCCAGTTCGGCCGGCCCATCAGCCAGTTTCAGGGGCTGCGCTGGATGATCGCGGATATGGCCACTCGCATCGAGGCGGCCCGGCTCCTCACCTTCAACGCGGCCGCCATGCGGGACCGGGGCGAGGACTTCGGCACCGCCGCCTCCATGGCCAAGCTATATGCTTCGGAAACAGCCAACCGGGTCGCCTACCAGGCCCTCCAGATCCACGGCGGGTACGGCTACATCAAGGAGTTCCCGGTGGAGCGGTACTACCGCGATGCCCGGGTGTTCACCATTTACGAGGGCACCTCGGAGATCCAGCGGAAGGTGATCGCCAACGCGGTGATCGGCCGCAAAGGCTGAGGATCGCGGCGGGCGTTCCATGACGAACCGGTTCTTTTCCCGTTATCGAGAGATCATTCCGGATTATTCCGATTTTCTGGAGGCGCTGCAGCAGCCTCTGCCGGCGCACGTGCGCGTCAACCGCCTCAAGGCCTCCCCGGAGGCCGTGACGGCCGAGGCGGCGGACGAGGGCGTTCGACTGGTGCGGTCCCACCCCACGGACGATACCCTGTTCATGGCCGGTGGATCCAAAACCCCGGGCAACCTGACCGCCTACTTTCTCGGACACCTCCATCCGCAGGCCCTGACCTCGTGCCTCGCCACCAAAGCCCTCTCACCCACGCCCGGCGCCCTGGTCCTGGACCTGTGCGCGGCCCCGGGCGGGAAGGCGGCCCACGCCGCCGCCCTGATGAAGAACGGAGGGCTCCTGGTGGCGAACGACCTCCACACCGGACGGCATCCGGCCCTTGCACACAACCTGGCGCGGCTCGGGGTGCTCAACGCGGTGCTCACGGCCTACCAGGCCCAGCAGTTTCCCAGGCGGCAGCTGTTCGACTTCGTGCTGGCGGACGTTCCCTGCACCGGGGAGGGGGGCTTCCGGGCCGTGAAGGGCCGGACCGAGCCGATCCGGGGGCCCAGGGCCGCCAATCTCCCCGCGCTCCAGAAGCTGATCCTGGAGCGGGGCTTCGACCTCCTGGAGCCGGGCGGGGTCCTGGTCTACGCCACCTGCACCTACAACCCGGAGGAGAACGAGGCCGTGGTGGATCACCTGCTCCGGCGCCGGGACGCTGCGGTCCTGCCCCTCGCTCCGGACGTGCCCTGCGAGCCCGGCCTGACCGCCTGGAGAAAGGAGCGCTACGATGCCCGAATGGAGCTTACCCGCCGGTTCTACCCCCACCGGGTCGATTCGGTGGGATTCTACCTGGCCCGCCTTGGCCGAAGAGGATGAGAGGCACCGCATCCTCGCGTACATGGAGGAACGGTTCGGCGTCCCTCAGGCGGTCTTCGACGCCTTTCTGCTGTTCCGCAGGGGAAACACCTGGAGGCTCCTCCGGAAGAGCCCCCACCTGGACAAGGCCCGCCGTCTCCGGGTTGAGGCCGTGGGCATCAAGGCGTTTCACAGGATCCGCGCCTTCCTCAAGCCCACCACGAGGCTGATCCAGATCTTCGGCCGGCACGCCACCCGGGCCCGGGTCGAGCTGCCCAGGGAGGCGTTGTCCGCGCTGGCCAGGGGAGAGGAGCTGCCCCTGAAACGCGATCTGGAGAACGGCTACGTCATCCTCACCCTGGACGGGGAG
>JAIPEI010000167.1 GCA_021737245.1 Deltaproteobacteria bacterium
CTTTTGGCTCCAGCGGAGCCAGGCCCGGTGGGAGTAGAGCCAGTGCTTGGGGGGATCGGCCGCCTCGATGGCCTCGGTGGCGGCCTGCTCGGCCTGGGGGATCTTGCCCTGGCGCTGGAGCGCCCGGGAGAAGAGCAGGTGATGGTCCTCGTTTTCGGGCTCGAGCACGGTGGCCTTCTGGATGGCAAGCTCCATTCGGTCCCAGTTCTCCTGCTTTTCTTCCATGCGCGCCAGGAGATAGTAGGCCTTGGCCGTGGGTCGGGCACGGTTGAGCTCGTAGAGCATTTGACGGGCGCGGGCCTCCAGGCCCAGATCCATCAGGGCTGTTGCGACGATGAGCTCCGTTTGCGATGAGAAAGGAAAGCGGGTGCGTGCCTGCTCGGCAAATATCAGGAAGCTTTGAAGCGCGTCTCGCTGCTGGTACGTGCGGAAGATTTGTTGAACGGTCTTTTCCTGGTCCTCGGCCTTGATCAAGGCTTGGGTAAAGGCTTCTGAGGCCTGTTCCTTTTCTCCCAGCCCGAGGTGGAGTCTCCCGAGCCGGATGTACTGCCAGGCCGTGTTGTCACGGGGGTATCGATTCAGGGCGGCTCGCATGTGTTCGAGGGCGGTTCGGGCAAGGCCCCTGCCTTCCAGGATATCGGCCAGGGCCAGATGGGCGTCGCGGGGGGTGATGTCTTGCTCGAGGGCTTGCTGGAGGCCTCCGAGGACGGCCTCCTCGGCCGGGTCGGACCAGAATGGTTCCTTTTTCAGGTGGGAGTAGCTTTGCGGGTAGATGCGCGCCAGGTTCTGAAGCGTGTCCAGGAAAGGGCGGATTTTTCCCCTGCGGTAGAGGTAGCGGGCAAAGGCGTGGTGAAAGAGCACGCCGTTGGGCCTCAGTCGGAGGGCTTCCTGAAAATGGGGCCCCGCATTGAACGGGGGCTCCGGGCTTTCGGGGTGAACCAGGGGGTGCAGCTCCTCCAGGCGCGCGGTGGTCTGGGCCAGGAGGTAGTGGGCCTCGGAGTCGATGGGCACGAGCCTTGCGGATTTCTGGTAAGATTGGCGAGCTTGCATCTCCAGGGCATACGCTTTTTGGGCGGGCTCTTTTCGGGCAAGTGCGCTGTAGGACTGTCCCAGGGCCTTCCACATCTCGTGATCCCGGGGCTGGTGTTGAACCGCTTTTTGGAGCAGCGCGATGGCCCGGTCGGGTGAGCCTTGGCGCAGGTGGTTCAGGGCAAAGTGGTACTGGAGCTGGGCGGTAAGGCGGATGGAGAGAAAACCCAGCGCGATCAGGAAACCGATGAGGATGCCTGAAATGAGAAGGTATCGCCGTGCGGTCGTCATGTCCGGATCGGTTGCCGAGCGAGGCAGCCCGGCAGGGTCGGGTCCTACCCGCCTTCCCCGTAATACCTGGCATAGTACTTGTGGTAGTACTTGTAGTAGCCCTCGCGCTTGGTGTCCACGTCGTTGAGGACCACGCCGATCAGGTTGGCCTGGGTGTGATGGATCTGGTCCACGGCCTTCTTGACCATCTCGCGGTTGAGCTGCCCGGCCTTGATCATGAGGATCACGCCGTCCGTGTGGGGGGCCAGGACCAGGGCGTCCGAGGTGGGAAGGAGCGGGGGGGAGTCCAGCACCACCACGTCGTAGCGGCTCTTGAGACGGTCGAGCAGAAAGTCCATGCGGCTGGACTCCAGGAGCTCGGCCGGCTTGGGGGGGCGGGGGCCGCTGGGAAGAACGAAGAGGTTTTTCGTGTCCGCCGGCTGGATCGCCTCCTGGATTTTCTGCTGGAGGTACGGCAGCTCCTCCTCGCCGATGACCACCTGGCGGTACAGCTGGCGGAGGTCGGTCGGGTCAAAGGAGGCCTTCTGGAAGTGGGAGTCCGAAAGGTGCTCGAAGGAGTAGGTCCCCTTTTTCATCTGAAGGGCCGCGCGGAGGCCCTCCACCATGTGGAGGGAGATGTAGCCGGCAAGGTCGTCCTCTTTCATGAGGCCCAGGCTGATCAGGATGTAGCCCAGCTTCTGTCCGGTGTTTCTCTTGCGCATCAGGGCCTGCTCGACCTGCTGCTTGCCCATCACGCCGTCCTTGACGAGCAGGGTGGCCAGCTTCCTGTTCTCCGGTCGGGTGAGCCAGTGGACGTCCGCAAGCTCACCTTCATGGAAGAACAGGTCGGCCTTTTCATTTTCCTCATTGAGGTGGAGCACCCCGGTCTTCTTCTGGAACCCGCAGAGCCGGATCAGGTCGCCCGTGCTGAGCTCGGAGAGGCTGCCATGGTCGACCTCGGTGCCGAAGACCCCTGAGAGGAGGCCGGTGAGGCCGATACCGTTCTTGGAAGGCGTCAGCTTGCTGAGCATGGGCTTTCTCAGGTCCGCATCCACCATGAGCACGCTCCGGCCGGCCTGGGCCAGGGTGTGGCAGAGGTTGTAGACCGTGGTGGTCTTGCCCTCCATCTCGCCGGAGCTGGTGATGAGGAGCGAGCGGAAGGCCTTGTCTACGAAGGCGAAGTTGATGTTGGTGCGGAGCGTTCGGTAGGCCTCGGCAAACCGGGAGTGGGAGGGGTAGTTGCTGAGGAGCGACTGGGCAAAGGTGTTGGCTTCTCTTTTAGGGCGTTTCATATAGGCGAACCGGGTGTTGAGGTGGCTAGCTTGTTCGGCGGGGTGTAAACCCCCGGCCTACGGAAACAGGTGATCAGGGTTGTGGTAAAAAGCAGAAATCTTTGCCGTCAGGCTTCGGCTGTTTCGTCTGACTGCTTGGAGCGGCTGCTGCGGGGGCCGTAGTAGCCCTTGCCCGTGGCCTGCTCGGCGTTGGGGATGACCGAGAGCACGGAAAGGTTGAGGTAGCGCTGCACGTCCTCCTCTGTGCGGATGGTGCGGTCCATGTACTCGCGGAGAAAGCTCATGCCCACGCCCAGCATGAGGCCCAGGATCACGGCCAGCATGAGGTTGCGCTTCTTGTTGGGGCGGACGGGCATCTGGGGCATGACCGCTTCCTCGGTGATGCGGATGTTGGAGACGTCGATGGTGCCGGTGATGTCGGTCTCCTTCATGCGGGAGAGAAGGGTGTCGTAGAGGTTCTTGTTCATCTCCACGTTCCGCTGGAGGATGTTGTAGCGGAGCTCCTTGCGGTTCGTGTCCAGGGCCTCGGCCTCGAAGTCCTGCATGGTCTTGAGGAGCACCTGCTCCCGGGAGACGAGCACCGCGCGTTCGGACTTGAGGTTCTCGATCTCCTTGAGGAGCTCTGAGTGGAGCTTCTGCCGGGTGTTCTCGATGTCCGTCTCCACCTGGACGATCTTGGGGTGCTTGGACTTGTACACCTTGCTCAGGCTCTCCAGCTCCACCTCGGCCTTGACGAGCCGGGCGTAGAGTTCGTTGATCAGAGGGTTCTCGAGGAGGGAGCGGACGTGCGGGACGTTCTTCCCGGACTGGGCGATCTGGCGGAGCTCCCTGAGCTTGGCGTCCAGCTCGACGCGCTTGTTGCGGGCCTTGATGTACTCCTCGTTGAACTCCCGCACCTTCTGGGCGGTGACCTGCTGGGTGTCCTCGAGAGAGACCAGGCGCGCGTCCTGCTTGTAGGCGAGGAAATCCTGCTCTGCGTCTTCCAGCTGCTTCTTGGTCTCGTAGAGGTTGTCCGTGAGCCAGGAGAGGGTGTCCTGGGAGCTCTCCAGGCGGTTCGCCAGGTTGAAGTCGATGTAGGCCTGGGCCGCGGCGTTGGCCACGTCGCGGGCGACCTGGGGGATGGGGCTCATGACGCTGAGCCGGACGAGCCGGGTCTCCTCGATGGGCATGATCTGGACCATGCCCTGGAGGGTCTGGACGAGCACGGTGGTCTCATCCAGAGGGGTGGGGGTGATCCCTCCTCCCTGCTGCTGTTCTTGCCGCTTGTCCCACCCGATCAGAAGCTTCACGTTCTTCTTGAGGGTCCCGATGAACTGCCGGATGGCATTGACCGGTGCGAAGGGGGGCTTGCCGTCCCGGGGAGCGAGGTCCTTCAGGGTGAGGTCGAGCTTCTGGATCACCCGCTCCATGACCGGGCGTGCCCTGATGAGCTCGAAGTGGGTGTTGAACGTGAGGGACTCGGACATGTAGCTCTCGTAGTCGGTGCGCTGGCCCGTGAGGGGGGACTGGTCCTTCTCTTTGTCAATGATGATGGTGGAGGTGGCCTGGTAGATCGGGGTCAGGCGGGTATTGTGGTAGAGCACCAGGAGCACGGTGAGGACCAGGGAGAGGACGATGGTCCACTTGTGCCGGAGGAGCACGTGGTAGTAGTCGATGAGGTGGATCTGCTGCTCGTCGGAGCTACCAGAGGCGAGCCACGGAGGCAGCTTGGAAGAAGGCGTTTGGGGCGTCGGCTCGCTGGGCGTGGTGCTGTTCTGATTTTTCGCTGGTTGTGTCATAGGCTGTCTGTTGTGGATGTTTGGGGGTGGCCTTACACAGCTCCGCCCGGTCGGTTACACGATGCAATGAGCAACCGATGACGGGGAAGAACGTGGCCGTTCAGGTCAGGGCCGGAACAGCGATATTCACATCGGCGTCGAAAGGCGTTTCCTGAAGAACAAAACCTTTTTTATCGCCATATCATGGCCGTTTCATCGCAGGCGTGAGAACGGCCGGACATTTACGTTTACAAGTACGTCTCGGGGATGTGGATCCGGTCCCCGGGCTTGAGCGCGGGATCCGATTCCTTGCCGTCGCGCACGTCGTTCAGGTCGATGTCGATCACCTCGGTGTTGCCGTCGGTCTTGCGGATGATCTTGGCCCGGTTGGGCGCGGCGAACCGGTCGAAACCGCCGGCCAGGATGCAGGCGTTCATGGCGGTCATGCCGGGCTGGAAGTCGTAGAGGCCGGGCTTCTTGACCTCGCCTTCCACGTAGATCTTGGACTCGGCCACGTTGAGGGATTTCTCCATCGGGATGTAGACCAGGTCGCCGGGTCGGAGGGAGAGGTTCACGGTCATGTCGCCCTGGTCTAAGAGGCGTTTAAGATCCACCTTGATGGGCTCTACGCTGGCGGCGAGCTCCTCTGCGTTCTTGCCGGCCGCCACCTGGGCTGCGCCCTCGCGCATGATGTAGGCCACGTTGCCTCGCTCGGGGATCACACCCTCGGCCCGGGCAATGAGCTCCATGAGGGTGAACTCGCTCCGGGTCTCGTAGAGGCCGGGCTTTTTGACCGCGCCGGAGATGTAGTAGTGGAGGCTGCGGAACTCCTTGACCGAGACGTTCACGTCCGGGTTCACGAAGTAGTCGCGGGCCAGGGGCTCGGTGATCTTCTGCTCGATCTCGCTGGGCGAGAGGCCGGCCGCCTGGATCTCGCCGATGAAGGGCGCGTTGATGGAGCCGCGGGAGGAGACCGTGAGGTCGGATCGGTACTGCTCCTCGCCGCCGGCGAAGACGCAGATGGTGAGCACGTCGCTCGCGCCCACCCGGTAGGTCCTGGTCTGGGCGAGGGCGGGGGACACGCACAAAAGAGCCAGGAGGCAGGCGCATAGGCATGCCTGGAGGGAGAGATGGGTTTTGATCGGTGCTGGCGTCGTCACGTTGCCATGTCCTCGGGGAGCCGGGCGCGGTCTCTCGGCCTTGATATCGGGACCCGGGTGCGGAAACTGTAAAAGCAAGTGGCCTCGTTCACGGGAAACAGGAGGCTCAATGACGATGCCCCGCCAGGCCCGGCAGGGTCTGGGGGGCATTGGGGATTCTGTTCGGGATCAGTAATAGATGCCTTCCTCGGTGTAGCCTCCCCGGCTCTGGAAGTCAAAGTTCCAGTTGAAGGTGAGCATCATGAACTCGTTGTCATAGCTGCCGCCTGCGATGTTGGAGTCGCGCTCCTCAATGCCGCCGGTGAGGGTGAGGTCCATGTCGTCGGTGATGAGGTAGCCCAGGCTGGCTGCGGTGTACAGGGTGTCGTCGTCGCGGATCTCCAGGTTGCCGGCCGGGGTGAAGCCCCGCGAGGTCTCGTAGTCGCTCATCTGGTAATAGCCCTTGAGCCGGGCCTGGATCTTGCCCCAGAACACGTGGCCCGCGTCCCAGGTCAGGCGGTGGGCGATGTAGTCGGTGCCGTAGTTGTTGAAGTTCCGCTCGAATGCCAGGTAGCCGTGGGTGCGGGCGCGGACAAAGCGGTCCCCCAGGTAGCGTCTTCCTTCGGGAGGCGGCGGGTTCTGGAAGAGCACGGACACCTTGTAGGCGATGATGTCGCCGTCCTCGATGGCCGGGTTGTCGTAGTCGCGGTTGTGGTAGCCCACGCCCGCGTCGAATGCGAAGTACTTGTAGCGCTTCTGGCCGATGATCTTGATCTGGCTGGAGGTGTAGTCGTTCGGGATGTTGTCGTAGTCCAGCCACCAGTGCTGGAGCTCCAGGTCCAGGGTCAGGGTGCGGGTGGGGTCGTAGATCAGGTTGCCGATGAACCGGTGCTCCACCGAGTCGTTGGGGTTGTCCTCCTCGTACCAGAGGTCGGTGCGGCGGTAGCGGAGGCCGGCGGAGAACTTGTTCTCCCAGTCGTAGAAGATCATGGGGGTAAAGCGGTTGATGTCGTAGCGGTCCAGCTGAATGGAGTCGCTGAGCCGGTCGTACGCCGTGGGGTAGCGGGTGCGGTAATAGGCGTCGTCCAGGCCCACGGTGAGGCGCTTGGCCGGGCGGTGGCGGAACTCGAAGTTGGCCAGGTGGCCGATGTAGTCGTAGTCCGAGATGTCGGGTGCGTTCTCGGGCTTGTCCCCCACGTCAAAGTACTTGTACCCCTCCAGGGTGTAGTGGAGGGTGGCCTCGGTCTTGGGGGTCTCAAAGCCGACCATGACGCCGGGCTGGGCCAGGAGGGTGTAGACGTCCCGCTCGTTGTTCTCGGTGTTGAAGAAGTTGGTCTCCATCCGGGCGCCCACCGTGACCATGGGCTCGATCTTGAACTTGGGGGCGGCTGTGGCGGGGGCGACGGCCAGACCCAGGAGACAGGCTGAAACGAAGGCCAGAAAGGTTGCTCTTGGAATCGACCGCATGGGTACCTCTTTGTCCGGGGCAGGCCGCTATATCGGCCTTGCCCGGTGTGGGATGGGGCGGCTGCCCGTTGGGGGAGGCAAGCTCCTCGACGAGCAGCAGCATCCCTCATGCCCGGCATGCGCAGGAGGGAGAGATGCCTATCATGGTACTTGGGGGGGCGGTTCATTCAAACGACACAAAACGGTATGGAATTTCACACATCCAATTGTGTTTGTCAAGCAGGAAGTGGGTAAGGAATTACACGCCGGCCACGGTATGGGAGAGGGGGCTTTGGGGATTGGAGCGGATGCCTGAAAAAACACCCCCTTCGGCGTGAAAGGGGTGCGAAGGGGGTATGATCTTGGGGTTGCAATCAGACCGGGCTGGCCCGCCTGCGGTCGTCAATGGGGAAGTCCTCGGGCGGGGGCAGGAAAAAGTCGGGCTCGATGGGCTCGTCATAGGCTTCGATGGTCTCCAGGTAGAGGCCGGTTCCGACGACCCAGCCGAAGGGCTTGTAGAGCTGCACCAGGGAGGTCTTGGGCACGGGCGCCTTGCCCGTGGGGTCGGGCCAGAGGTAGTCCACGAACCCGCCGCCCGCCTCCAGGCACTTGCCGATGAACTCCACGAAGATGGGCTTGTCGTCCGCGTCGCGGATGTTGGTGACGATCTTGTTCTCGAGCTGCGGGTTGGTGGGGTGCACAAGCATGCGGCCCTGGAGGTTGTTGATCCAGAAGTAGTTCCGGCCGTCCACGCCCCAGCGGTAGCTGCGGATGAACTCCATGGCACGCTGCTCCT
>JAIPEI010000168.1 GCA_021737245.1 Deltaproteobacteria bacterium
GCCCTGCGGAAACACCGGTTTTCATCAGCGGGGGTGACCGGAAGCCGGACGCCGGTTATGGGCGTTTGACACGTGATATGTCCGGTCGATTAGAGGTTGACGGCGTGGGATCGGGAGAGCAGGGTTTGGACGAACGAGCCAACATGGCCGCTTACGCGGCGCTGTCCGGGGCGGTTGTCTTCTGGGGCCTTTCCTTTGTGGCCACCAAGGTGGCCCTGGAGACCATCCCCACCTTCACCCTGATCTTTTTCCGGTTCGGGCTGGCCGGGCTGCTCTTCATGGTCGTGAGCGCGGCACGTGGAGGTCTTCCGAGGCTGACCCGGCGCGCCCATTTCAAGCTGTTTCTGATGGCCGTCTTCGAGCCGGGCCTCTACTTCTACTTCGAGACCGTAGGGCTCCAGCACACCACGGCTCCCAAGGCCGCCCTGATCATCGCCACGGTGCCCGTGGCGGTCCTGGTCTTTGCGAGGGTCCTGATCGGCGAGCGAATCCGGCTGTTTTCCCTGATCGGCATCCTGGTCAGCCCCGCGGGCATCGGCGTGCTCATCACAGGGGACCCCCGGTTTCGCTGGGCCCTGGGCAATCACCTGGTCGGGGATCTGCTCATCATCGGGGCGGTCGTCACGGCGGCCCTCTACATGGTGGGGGCCCGTGATCTGGGCCGGGACTACTCGGCCTGGGACATCACCTGCTTTCAGATTCTCTACGGGGCCCTGTTCTATGCGCCCATGTTCCTGGTGGAAATGTCCGGTATGGACTGGACCGCCGTGAGCGGTTCATCGCTTCTGGCGGCGGTTTATCTGACCGTGTTCGCGACGGTGGTCGCGTTTCTCTGCTACAACTACGGGCTCACCCGGATCCAGGCCTCCAGGGCCTCGGTCTTCATCAACGGGATCCCCGTGGTCACGGCGGTGGCGGCCTGGGCCGTCCTGGGGGAGCGTTTGACCGTGCTCCAGGCATGGGGCGGGGGCATGGTGCTTTTCGGGGTCTGGATGGCGAACGCCCTTGGGAGGCCTGGACGGCGCAGGGCTTCGGCGGCCGCGGCTGAGCGTTCCTGAAGGGCCGCGGCCCGCCCGCGACCTCACCCAATGTAATGCAGGGGGAGACACCATGGCTTATGATGTGATCATCATCGGAGCGGGACCGGCGGGCATATTCACCGCGCTCACCCTGGCCGAGTCGGGCGTCGGGAACGTCCTGCTCCTCGAGCAGGGAAAAGATCTGGCCGGCCGCGAGCGGGGGAGGCGGGAGGATGTCCTCAGCGGCTGGGGCGGGGCCGGGGCGTTCAGCGACGGCAAGCTGACCCTGTCGCCCGAGGTCGGTGGATTCCTGGGTGAGTTTCTGGCGCCCGACGCCCTCGACGCCCTGCTCGCCGCCACGGACGCCCGGTACGTGGCCCACGGTGCCCCGGCCGAGGTGTTCGGGGAGCAATCGCCGGGGCTCGAAGAGCTTGCGGACCAGGCGCGGCTCGCCGACCTGAAGCTCATTCCCTCCCGGATTCGGCACATCGGCACGGACTACTGCCCGCGGGTCCTGGAGCGGTTCCGGAGCTCCATGGCGGGAAAAGTGGAGGTCAGAACGGGCTGCAGGGTGGCCGAGATCCGGGTTGAAGGGGGGCGTGCCTCGGGTGTTGCCCTCGAAAGCGGGGAGCTCCTGCCTTGCCGGTTCGTGGTGGCCGCTCCGGGTCGATCAGGGGCCGGATGGATGAAGGACCAGGCCGGGGCCCTCGGGCTTCAGACCCAGGCAAGCCCGGTGGACATCGGCGTTCGCGTGGAGCTTCCCGGGGCCGTGCTCAAGAGGATCACGGACCTTACCTACGAATCCAAGTTCATTTACTACTGCCGGACCTTTGACGACAAGGTCCGGACGTTCTGCATGAACCCTTACGGCGAGGTAGTGACCGAGTGGCATGGGGGCATCACCACCATCAACGGCCACAGCTACGCGGATCGCCGTGGAGAGAACACGAACTTCGCCATCCTTGTGAGCAGCGCCTTTACCGAGCCGTTCGACGACCCCATCGGCTACGGACGATACATCGCCCGGCTGGCCAATTTCCTCGGCGGCGGCGCCATGGTCCAGCGGCTGGGCGACCTGCTCGCCGGGCGGCGGAGCACCCCCGATCGGATCGCGCGGTGTCTCACCCGGCCCAGCCTTCGGGAAGCCACGCCGGGCGATCTCAGCTTCGTGTTCCCCTATCGCCACCTCCTGGGCATCATAGAGATGCTCCAGGCCCTCGAGAAGGTCGCTCCCGGGGTCTACTCCCGGCACACCCTCCTCTACGGGGTCGAGGTCAAGTTCTACTCGAACCGGATCCAGGTGTCTCCGGAAATGGAGACCGGCGTCGAGAACCTGTTCACCGTGGGGGACGGGGCGGGCATCACCCGGAGCCTGATCCAGGCCTCGGCCAGCGGTGTCCTGGCGGCCCGGGCCGTAGCCGATCGAGTCAGGGCCGGGTGATCCGGAACCGTCCATGCCGGCCTTGACGGGGTGTGGGCTCTGCGATATCCTTAATCGATCTTTTTCCTCGAGGGGGTTTTCCATGACCGACATACATATCGACTGCTCATGCGGGCAGGACTGTGTTGTCAAGTCGTCGGACGGTTCCTCGCTTCGATGCCCCGCGTGCGGCCGCATGGTCAGCGTTGCAAGCAAGGAGAAGGACCCTTCCCGGCGGGACAGCCTCGAGAGCTTCATCGAGGCGACCTTCGAGCTCTTGAACGAGGTCGACGGCGCCTTCCCAACCTCCGGAGCGCGTTAGCCCATGCGGTTTCGCTTCCTGCCCGGCATTCTGGCGGCCGCCCTCGTCCTGGGGCTGGTCCTGGCTCCCGCGGCCTCGGCCAGGCTCGAGGTCGAGCTCGACGTTCAGAAGGTTTCCGAGCACTCCGTGCTCGTGACCCTGACCTGGGCGGCCAGGATCGAGGCCGACCGGGACTGGGAAGGATGCGAGCTGGTGATCTCTTTTCGAGACCTCCGGGATCGCGAGATTTACCGGATCACCAGGACGCTGAGCCTCCGGAACGGGCTGAACGAGGTCACGGGACACGAGATCTGCGAGTCCTCCGTATGGGAGCGGACCCGCAAGTTTGCCGGTAAGCTGAACTGCGGGTTTTAGAAGCTCCAACCAGCTGAAATCACCCGGACGATCTTCTGCTTCCGAGATGATTTCCCCTCCGGGCTCAAGTTTGACGGATTCGCAAAAACACGCTCACCCGCCGCTGGAAACGTTATAACCCTTTGAAATGCCAGGGGCGGATATCGAAGCTTCGGGCTTTTTACGATTCCCTTCAAGTTTCGGCTCTGATTGGCCGATGTCCAGTACGTGAGGGACATTCCGGCGTCAGCCGGCCGTGCCCCGGAAGGAGGTCCATATGTCGTTTTCCATTGGAAGCAATCTCTCCGCACTTCAGGCCTTGGGCACGAAGATGGCTGTGACGGCCGACAATGTCGCCAATGTGAGCTCGGATGCGTTCAAGAAGTCCAGGGCGGTGCTGGAGGAAGGGGAAAACGGGGCGGTCAAGGTCGACATTCAGAAGATCGGCACACCCGGGCCCGTGATCCAGGACACCCGGGGCACGGAGCCGGTGGAACGCGAGCTTTCCAATGTCGACCTGGCCGAGGAGCTGCCCCGGACCATTCCAACGGGTCGGGGATACGAGGCCAATCTCAAGATCATCCAGACCCGGGATGAGATGCTGGGGACGGTGATCGACCTGCTCGAGTGAGCCCGTCCCTGCCCGCCGCCCACACCCCCTTGCCATACCGTGCGCCCCCGCCGCGGCGCAGGCCTTCGCGATTTCGCGTTGACATCCTACCCGCTCATCCATACATTCCATTGCATGAATCTATTTCCTCCGGCGGAGAAGGGACCCCGCCGCGCCGGGCGCTCCTGAGACCGTCTCGAGGCCGGCGGACGTCCGGCGGGGGGAGGTTGATGAACCGGCGGTTTTCGGTCGCCGGCCGGATTGCCGTGACGGAATGCCGTCCCGGTTCCCGCCGAACCCGCGCAGGGGAGGAGTCATGACAAGCGAGGAGATCACCCGAATCCGCGTGAGCGGCCGGGAAGTGGGGATCGTCGGGCTGGAGACCGCCCTGGATCAGGCCGTGGAAGGGCTGTCGGACGAACCGGAGGAGCATGTGAAGGAATGGCTTCTTCGCGCGCTCTCGGCCCGGAACTACATTCCGGCTGCAGTGCGGGACGACTACGGTGAGGCGTTTTTCAGGGCGTTCCGCAGGCGCATGGGGGAGCCCCTGGGAGAGGATCCGGCCGGCGGCTGCATCCGGATCCGGGTGCTGGGGGCGGGCTGCTCCCAGTGCACCGGTCTTTACCAGGAACTCATCGAAACGATCGCATCCCTGGAGATCGACGCGGATGTGGAGCACGTGACCGACGTCCGGGAGATCGCCCGGTACGGCATCCTGGGCACACCGGCACTCGTCGTGAACGGCGAGATAAAATGCGCGGGCCGCGTCCCGTCCAGGAAGCGGATCGAGGGGTGGCTCCGGGAGGCATCGTCGGTCCGACCGTGCCTCGGGCGGGGAACGGCCGATGCTTGAAAGGAGGAGAAGGCAGCCCTCTCGGGAGGAGACGAAGGAGATGGATTTTCAGCGGGTGGACGAAAGCACGATCGAGATCTTTCCGCAAGACCATGCAACGGAAACGGTCCTGGAAGCCGTGGCGAGGTTGTCCTATGAGACGGCTGAAAGTCCCGCCCCCTTCTTTGTTCAGCCGTTCGAGGTACCCCCCGAGTCCGTGGACTTCCGCTCCCAGATCACCGGGGACGGTCTCCGCATGGACTACCTGAACGGGAGGCTCTGCAGCACCCACGTGCAGCGGAGCGGAGAGCGCCTCCTCTTCGACGCCGAACGGTTTCAGGCCGACCGGGGTTCGCCCGAGGCGTTCCTGCTGCTGGTGCGGGAACGGTTGAAGCAGGGGGAGCAGGCGACCTAGGACAGCCCGCCCACCCAGTCCGCGGTTCGCCGGGCGATCCGGTCGTAAACGTCCTCCCTTGAAAGGCCGGCCGACTTGGGTGTCTTGAAGGAGTGGTCGCCTCCCTCCACCGTTTCCAGCGTCCAGTGGGCCTGGAGTCGTGCCAGCACCTGATTGAGCAGATCCAGGTCGCAGAGGGGGTCCCGGGTGCCCGCAAAGAACAGCAAAGCTTTCAACTTCCGGCCCCTTTCAGTCGCCGGCCGGCGGGTTGCCCTGGAAGGCCTTTTTTATCTCTCCCAGCAGACGCTCCATCTCCTCGGGCCGGCCGATGGTGATGCGCACGAAATCGCGGATTCCCTCCGTGTCGAAGTACCGGACCAGGATGCCCCGCTCCTTGAGCCGGCGGTAAACCGCCTCCCCTTGAACCCCCGGGAGGGAGGCGAACACGAAGTTTGCCTTGGACGGGAGGACGCGCCAGCCCAGCTCCTCGGCCCCGGCCGAGAACCGCTCCCTCGTTTCCACGATCTTCCGGGTGATGCTCCTGTAATAACCGGTGTCCGCCACGGCGATCTCGCCGATCTTCTGGCTCAGCATGTCCGTGGGGTAGGAGTTGAACGAGTCCTTGACCGTGAAGAGGGCCTTGATCAGGGGTTCCTGCGCGATGACGAAGCCGAGCCGGAGCCCGGCCAGGGACATGCTCTTGGAAAAGGTCTGCACGATGACCAGGTTCGGGAAGTTCCGGACCAGGTCCACGGCGCTTTCTCCTCCGAAGTCGATGTACGCCTCGTCGAGGATCACGGCATGGTCCTCCGGGTATCGCTCGAGAAGGCTCCGGATTCGATTCAGCGGCAGGCAGTGCCCCGTGGGCGCGTTGGGGTTGGCAAAGATCAGACCGCAGGAGGGCCTCTCCAGGAAGGCCTCCAGATCCACCCCGAAGGATTCGTCCAGGGGGACCCGCTCGTAACCGATCTGGTAGAAGTCGCAGTAGACCGGGTAGAAACTGTAGGTGAACTCGGGAAAGAGGAGAGGGCCCCGGTCGGAGTCGAAAAAGGCGTAGAAGCAGAAGGAGAGGGCCTCGTCCGAGCCGTTGCTCACGAAGACCCGGTCCTCGACCACGCCGTATCGCTCTGCGATGCGTTTTCGAAGGTCCCGGGAGAGCGGGTCTGAGTAGAGCCGGAGGCGGTCCACGTCGAAGCCCTCCAGGAAGGCCTTGATCCTGGGAGATGGAGGGTAAGGGTTCTCGTTCGTATTGAGCTTGAGGTAGCTCCGGTCCCTGGGCTGCTCTCCGGGCACGTAGGGTGTGAGCTTGTTCATGCGGGCTGCGAGCATGGGGTTCCTGCCTCTGTTCGGGGATTTCCTGAACCGGTGCGGATCTCCGCCGGTGAAGCGGGCGGGGGCTAGCTGTTGACCTTCTCGAGGAGCCAGGCCATGTTCTTGCCCAGCTGCTTCATGGTCTGAAGCCCCTCCTCGTCCTTCTCCACATCGCCCTTGTCGAGCCCGAATCCCAGGTTCCAGTAGTTGGAGCCCGGGACGATCATCTGGCTGATGAGAAAGAAGTGGTTCATGGAGTCGAACGCGTGAATGGCGCCGGCCCGGCGGGCCGCCACGACGGCTGCTCCCACCTTGCGCTTGAACAGGTCCTCGTTGGCCCTGGAAACGTATCCGGCCCGGTCGATCAAGGCCTTCATCTCCGGGGAGAGGTCCGCGAAATAGGTGGGAGATGCAAGGAGGATCCCGTCGGCCTCGATCATCTTCTCGATGAAACCGTTCACGTCGTCATCCCGCCCCGAGCACCGGCGGTCCTTCTTCTCGAAGCACTTGCGGCACGCCAGGCAGCCGCGGACCTCCTTTCCGGCGAGCTGGACGAGCTCCGTTTCAATGCCTGCGGGTTCCAGCTCGGCGAGCACGGTACGTGCGAGCATCGCGGTGTTTCCGTTTCTGCGGGCACTTCCACAAAAAGCCACGACGTTCATACCCATCTCCTTGGTCAAGGGGTGAAACGCGACGCGGGCCCTCTCGCGGTCGAACAGAAGGCCCCCTTTTGCATCCTGGAACCAGTCTAGTGCCCATATAAACGAACTTTGGGCATGGCTGCGTTTCCAAACAATGAATCTCGCTGATCGACGATGAGATCGGCAAAAAAGCCACTTTCTGGATGAAAACCAGTCTATGTCATGAAACGGGTGTTTGAAAGGGGAAAAAACGGACCTCCAGCCGGGGCTCTCCGCGGGCACGGAGAGCGACCGCTACGCCGGCTGGATCGGGCAGACGCTCCCGGCTCGGTGGGGTTCATTAGTGCCCATATAAACGAACTTTGGGCATGGCTGCGTTCCAACTCATTTGGAGTGTGGATGCTTCAAAGCTCAAAGGAGGGGCCGGGGCGGGTCGCCTGTGGAAGCGGATTCGGCGCTCCCGCCCCGGCATCAGGGAAAGGGTCTGAGAGTTCGGCGGCTGACCGGCACTGCGCCCGAAGCCGGGATCTCCGCCGCTTGGGGGGGATGGAGGAAGGCCGTTCGTGAGGAAGACCTTCCGTTCTGCGGCCGCAAGCGCCCCCGAAGTCGTCTACGGCCGAATGTAGCCTCGGTTGTCATACAGCGCATGGCTCGACCGGTCCTCGAAGAGGGATCGGATGCGCTCTTTTTGTCGTTTCAAGAATCGCTTCATGCCGTCTGCCGATGCTCCCGGTTGAATGGGGTTGTGTGGTCGAGAATGCAACGCGGTTGTTTGTTCCATGGCTTTCGTTCC
>JAIPEI010000169.1 GCA_021737245.1 Deltaproteobacteria bacterium
ACAATCGCGAAATATAACGCCACACTTGAGACCAGAAGAACAACCTTCATCCTGTTGGCCTTGCAAAAGGCCATGAAATAATTGAGCATCATAATTTCAACCCGTGATCAAGAAATAACGGTGTCTCCACCAGCGGCAGGATTTGCCAGAAGAACAGGACTGACATAACTCCCGCCAGAAGCGAACCAATCAGTAAAATCACGCCCACATCAAGGAACGCCCAGCGTCTTGTCAAACTCTTCTGCCAGCCAATCGTTCGCAACACTGTTTTTTGTTCGATGAATTCCAGGGCATAGAGCTTCAGTATCCAGAAGAGCAGCAGAACCGACAGAATAGCGACAACAAACGACAGGTAATTGCCGCCGGTATAGATCATGCGATTGAAGCCGGCGAGGTTCTTGAAAAGTGTATCCCTGGTAATCAACGCATAGCCGGGAAAGAGGTTTCCGACCTGCCGGGATACGGATTGTGCGTCGCTGGATGAGGCAATGGAGATGAACACCTGATTGACAACCGGTTCACCAGCCTTGGCCAGGCGCAAGCCGGTGCCGTAAGGGATGAAGACCTGGGCACTGCTCAGGTTGCTTTGTTCCTTGAAGTCAACGATACCGACAATGGTAACGGATTCACCTCCGAGGTTAATGGTTCCGCCTTTCTTGTAACCGAAAAGCTTGGCGAAATGCCGTTCAAGTATCGCTTCCGGGGCATCGGACCGACTGAAGAACGCACTTCCCGGCATGAGAAAGGTCTCTATCTTGCGCAAACCGGTCAAGGGTTCTTCCGGATTGAGCGCCACAACGACCAGATTGCTTTTGAGATCCAGCTGCCACAGCACCAGGGCCGTGGAAAAATCCCGAACGCCCTCGAGAGACTTCAACCGTTGCAGTTGTTCACGCATGATCGGATTTAGGTTAAAGGGCTGGATAAGCCCTTTGGTGGCGATCTTTTCAGCGGACTTGCCAGTGGACTCACTTTGCAGAATGAATTCCGTGTCAAGAGATTGTAGAGGTTTGTCGGCGAGGGATTTGATCCGTTCGACAAACAATTGCGTGGCCAGCGGCAGAAAAATCATCAATCCACAGAGAAGTGCGACCGGAAGAACCTTACGCCGGTAAAACAGCTGGTTGCGAACCACCATTGATGCGAGTGACATAGTATCAGCGTCCTTTTATCGCGGACTTCAGAATCGCTTCGATATCCTCATAGGTCCAACTTCCTTCGAACATCGGGACAAACGCATTGCCTTTGGGAAAATTTTTCAGATGGAAGCTCCGGCCCGAAATAGTGAATTCATTTTTTCCATCAATAAACACCACTACCGGCATGTGCGCCGTGAGTCCGTATTTTTTCAGGAGCTTGCCGTTCGCGGGATCTTCAAAGCTGAACTTTTTCATTTCCACCCCTGGAAACTTCGCGACAAGTCGCTCAATATCCATGACCACTGCCTCGGCAGGACGATGGGGAAGATAGAAAACCTCCACCAGAACCGTACGGGTTTTTGCCTGGGCGGCTTGATTCACGACGGTCAGGCTTGTAAAAAGCAAAAGAATAAGGAAAATTCCCTTTCCAAACGAAAAATTTCTTAATTTCAATTTTGTCATGACATCAATTCTCCGTCCTGAATTCGATAGATATGTTCCGTTTTCGCGGCAATATCCTGATCATGGGTGACGATCAGAAAACTGGTCTCATGCTTCTGGTGCAATCGCTGAAACAGAGCCATGATGCCGTCGGCCGTCTTTGAATCCAGATTGCCGGTCGGTTCGTCCGCCAGCACAACCGCCGGTTGGTTCACCAGGCTCCGGGCAATCGCCACCCGCTGCTTTTCTCCTCCGCTGAGATTGTTCACCTGTTCCTTTAGACGGTCACAGAGGCCGACCTCTTCGGCGAGTGCCTGAATGCGCCGCTGTTTTTCCGCCTCATCAACGTCCTTGCGGGGATAAATTCCCAGAAGTATGTTGTCGTGAACGGTGAGGGACGGAATCAGTTTGAAATCCTGAAAGATAAAGCCAATGGTCTTGAGCCTGAACTCGGCCAGTGTGTCTTCGTCCGCTGTCCCGATATCGAAATCGCCGTACAGCACCTTTCCGTCATCCGGTCGCAGCAGCCCGGCCATTATGGCCAGCAGGGTGCTTTTGCCCGACCCTGACTTGCCCATAACGCTGGCCATTTTCTCCTTTCCCAATGAAAGATCAATGCCGTGCAGGATCTCACGGCCGTTAAACGACTTCCGCACGCCTTCAATCGACAACATAAAAATCTCCAAACGTGTTTGACACTTGATGTTTAAATCGCCAGCCCATGCGTCAATCAGTCCCTCATTAAAAAGCGGGCATGCCCCTCGCCTGAAGGCAAGCCGCCATTCTGGCGGCACTGCTCGCAGAGGGATTGCATGAGTCTCTTCCCTTGTTCCGGAGAGAGGAACTCCTTTTCCTTGAGCAGATGGTCGATGACCAGGTTCTGCATCCGGCGCTGTCCCGCCAGAATCTCTTCCTGCGTTTTCCGTATGGCGGCTTCGTCCACCTCGGGCATGGTCAGCAGGTCCATCAGTTGGCCCTGGAGAGCGCTTATCTGTTGGCGCTGTTTTCCGGCTTTTTCCCGGAAGTCCAGAACCAAAGGCTCGATCTTCCGCCACTGCTCTTCCGTCACGCCGATTTCACGATGAAGCACTGAAGGAACCGAGCCATCAATCTCCGGGCGGGAAAGATCTCCCGCGTCACCAGGGGCCGATAGCGAATGAACCAGCCACATGGCGATAAACGCCAGGTTCAAGCCCAAGGAGAGGGCAAACAGCGGTTTACGCAGGTTGTTCCACATAGCTTTCCTCATCTTCCGTCATCCAGAAGCGCCAGAGTCGCGGCCTCGATGGAGCCTCGCGGCTCTGCACCCAGAACATCAAAGGCATACATATTCCTCGCCACATTCTCATTGGTTGTCATCCATTGCGCCGAGTCAGGGCGCGGGTAGCTTGTCCACCCCATCAATGCGCCCATGGCCAGGCCAACGATCAAGGCGGCGGTGGTCGCCCCTCTGACCAGCCAGGGCTGGAACAGGAACCCAAGCCACTCCCAGCCGGACGTTTTTTGGGCTTCTTTATGCTTCTGCCGGAAGGCCGCTTCAGCCAAAATCCGTGCCGACAACCCGGCAGGAACCGGAGGCAATTCGTCCTTCTCCAAAAGCGGTGCAAGCCCACGCAACCCGTCGAACTTACTAAGACAGGTCGGGCATCCCGCCAGGTGGCGTTCAACCAAGCGACTTTTCCGCTCCGGCAGTTCGCCGTCCATATAAGCGTTCAGGTGCTTTCGGCTTTTGGTGCATGACCACATAATCTACTCACCTCGTTATTCTTTTAAACGAGTGAAGGCGGAAAAACCCCCGCTCGGGAATTGAAAAAAGTTTTCCCGGCGGCCGAGCACGTCCCGCAACCGTTCACGACCACGGGCCAGCAGTCGTTCGACGGCCTTGGTTGTTGTCTCCAGGGCCGAGGCGATCTCCTCGTAACCCAAGTTTTCATAATAGCGGAGCACAATGGCCAAACGTTGATTGGGGGGCAGAGCGTCAAGGGCGGCACGAACCGCGCTGGCGTTTTCCCGCCGCATCATCGTGTCCGTGATATCGGGAGAGGGGTCTGGGATGTCCGGGACCGTTTCGAGAAGCAAGAGTCGCTTTTTTTTCGCCTGGTCCAGACAAAGACGGGAGATGATCTGATAGAAATAGGTCCGGAATTTCGCTGTGGGCCGATAGCGTCCAGATGCGTCCAGAAGGCGCAGAAAAGCCTCCTGGACGATGTCCGAAGCGTCATCCTCATTCCCCGTAAAGCGATAGGCGACCCGCCAGGCCCAGGTTTGATGGCGTTCCACAATACGTGAAAAAGCCGCCAGATCGCCTCGGCCGACGGCTTGCAGCAGTAACTCATCGTTTTCCGGGCAATCAGGCAATCCAGCGCCTCCGGATATTACGGAGACTCACCATAAACAAACCGCCACAGAACGCGGCAAGGATGACCAGGTCAAGAGAAAAGGACATGATATTCCCGCCATGGATGGCTCCGTGGAGCATGTCCGCTCCATAGGTCAGGGGCAGCGCGTAGGCGAGCGATTTCAAAAAAACCGGCAGCGCACTGATGGGGAAAAACAGTCCGCACAAGAATATCATGGGAAAGCGGAAAAAATTGGAAAAGGTCTGGGCCTCGAACACCTCGCTGACCGCCACCCCAATAAACAGCCCGAGGAACGTTGAAGCGCCGCTCGGGTCATCGTGAGAAAGGCCGGCATGCTCGTGGGGATGAAGGTCAGCCCGCATGACCTCCGGAGACACGCTGCGACTTATGCTTCTCAAGCTGGGACGCCAATTGAAATCGTGAGCAAGTTGATCTTGCGGCATTCGAATCTATCCACCACACAGAGATACCTTGGAAGAATTAGCGATGTCGAAGCGCTGAGGTGGTCGATCAAAGAAGAGATCCATTTCATCCGTCCGATCATCAGGGAGCTCATCCTTCAGCGCGCATACGGACCCCAAAGCAGCCACTGCATAAGTTATTGAATAATTTAAGAACGTCCCCTCTCATCCCCTCTCCCCCCGATGACCAGGGCGAGGAGGTAGATGATTCCGGCCACAACGAGCCCCAGGACCGGACCCACCACCAGGGCACCGATCAGCCACTCGTAGAGCCGGGCCACCGCCTGGTAGCCGAGGGTCTCGAGAGACACCTCCGTCAAAAAGCGGCCGTGGCGCATGAAAAAGCCCGCCTCGATGCAGAGGGCCGGAACCAGCGGGGGCATGCAGAGCTGGCTGGCGGCCACCGCCGCGATCCGGTTCAACCGCAGGTATCCCGAGGCAAAGAGGATGGTCACCGTGTGGAACCCGATGAGCGGAAGCGCGCCGAGAAACACCCCCAGCCCCCCGGCCGCCGAGAGCCGGACCGGGGTGGCGTCCCCCTTCAGGAGGAGCCGGAGGGAGCGCACGGGGTGGAGCGGGGTGACACGCTCCTCCTCCCGCCGGGCCGCGCCGGGGAGCCCGGCGTGCGGCCAGGGCAGCACGGAGCGCATGGTGAGCCGGGCGTTGAGCAGGCTCAAGCGCGCGTTGTCCCGGAAAAGCCGGAAGTGGGAGACGTATCGCCCCCCCGGGGGATAGCGGACGGACACGTCCACGTCCAGGATCTCCGCGCCGGCCCATGCCGCGCGGACCAGGACCTCGATCTCGAACGCGTAGCCCGGCTCGCGGAGGGGCAGGTGGAGCAGGAGGTCCACGGGATAGGCCCGGAACCCGCTCTGGCCGTCCCCCACAGAACGGCCGGTCTGGACCCGAAACCAGAAGTTGGAAAAGGCCCGGCCGAACCGTCTCGCCGCTGGCGCGCCCGAGCCGGAGAAGTTCCGCCTCCCCACCAGAACCGCCCCGGGATGATCCGGGATGAGGCGGGTGAACCGGGGGATCTCCACCGGATCGTGCTGGCCGTCCGCGTCCAGCGTCACCATGTGGGTCGCCCCCAGGTCCCGGGCCGCACGGGCGGCCGTGAGCAGGGCCGCGCCCTTTCCCCGGTTCTCCCCGTGGCGGATGACTCGGACCGGCAGCCCCTGAAGAACATCCGCCCCGCCGTCCGTGCTCCCGTCGTCCACCACCAGGACCGGGTGGTGGTGCTCGAGGGCTTTCATTGCCACATCCCGCAGGGTGGCTGCATGGTTGTACACCGGGATGACGATCAGGATGTCGGCCATGGCCGAGAGTGTAGGTGACGGCCCCGGAAAACACAACACCTCACGAAGCGGTCCCCGCTCCTTCCCGGAATGGATGCCTTTCCCTCAATCCTTTCCCCTTGAACCTTCTTCCTCGATCCTTTTTCCTCGGTCGTTTCCTCGATATAGACAAACGCGGGCCGTTGCGATACAACCATGTCCCGGTATGAAGGCCTTCCTCGTAAAACTCCTGCTTCGAGCGAGCCGCATCCTGGGGGGCTGGTTTCTTCGGACCGTGGCCTACGGGGTGACCGCCGGGTACTTCCTCTTCAGGCCCGGCAGGGTCCGGGCGAGCATGGCGATCTACCGGGCCCTGTTTCCAAGGAGAGGCCGGCTTTTCCATGGGTATGCGGCGTGGCGCCAGTTCGCCGACTTCACCGCGGGGTACTGCGATCGGCTGGAGCTGGAGCGCGGCGGGGAGATCGGATACACCGACGAGGGCCGGCCCCTGCTCGAGGAAGCGGCCGGGGCAGGGCTGGGTGGCATCCTCCTGGTCTCCCACTTCGGCAACCCGGAGATCGCGGCCAGGCTCTTCAGAAGAAGCGGGCTTCCCATGCTCCTGCTCATGGGGGAGCGGGACCCCAGGCAGGTGGCGAGGCAGCAGGGGGAGGCCATGGAGCGGGACGGCCTGGACGTGCTGGTCTCCTCCCCCGGGAAAAGCTCTCCGTTCGACGGGCTCGAGGCGCTCCATTTTTTGAAGGAGGGAGGCTTCGTGGCCATGGCCGGAGACCTGGCATGGCAGGAGGGGCCCCGGCTCGTGGAGGCGCCCTTCCTGGGAGGGACCATCCGGCTTCCCGAGGCGCCCCACGCCTTTGCCCTGCTGACGGGCGCTCCGCTCTTCACGCTCTGGGCCTTCCGGACAGGAAGGGCGGCCTACCGCCTGGTGGTCTCGGGGCCGCGCTACGTCACGGCCTCTTCCCGGGATGACCGGAGGGAGGCGATTCGACGATCGGTCCGGCTCTACGCCCGGGAGCTGGAGACGACCTTGAAGCGCCACCCCTGGCAATGGCACGTGTTCGAGCCCGTGCTGGAGTGACCGCCGGGCCCATTTCCGATTGGAGAGACCGTGGCGACACCCGTGCGCAAAAATGACAACAAAAGCCCCGACCCGGCCGTTCCGCTTCGGGAGGGCGCCGCCGAAGGCTGCCGAAGTCTCGTGGTCTGGGCCGACGTCCTGGACCGGATCAACGTCTTTCCGGTGGCCGACGGGGACACCGGACGAAACCTGGTCCTCACCCTGGCGCCCCTTCAGCGGGGAATCCCCGACCGGGAGGCGTTGAAGACCCGGATCCTGGCCTCGGCCCGCGGGAACTCGGGGAACATCGCCGCACGGTTCTTCTGCGGGTTCCTGGAGGCGGAGTGCGCCGAAGGGCTCCCGGCGGCCTGCCGGGAGGGGCGGGACCTGGCCTATGGGGCCCTGAAGAACCCGATGCAAGGCACCATCCTGAGCCTGTTCGACGCGCTGGTGGACGGGCTGGAGCAGTCTCCTCCCGGCGAGGGCGGCGGTTGGGCCTCCCGCGTTACTCAGGGGATGGAGTCCGCGCTCCTGGCCACCCGGCGGCAGCTTCCCGAGCTGGAGGCGGCCGGCGTGGTGGATGCCGGCGCCCTGGGCTTGTTCCTCTTTTTCCGGACCTGCTTCCAGGCCGTGAGCCATGGCGCCGGCGATGCGGAGCACCTTCCCCAGTCCCTCAAGCCGTTCCTGGCGCCGGCCGAGACCTGGCACGTCGATCCGGCCCGGGGGTACTGCCTGGACGCGATGGTGCGGACCGCCGGGCGAGGGTCCCCGGCAGACGTCGTACGCGCGTTCGGCG
>JAIPEI010000170.1 GCA_021737245.1 Deltaproteobacteria bacterium
CATCGAGAAGGTGGCCGACACGGACAGCACGGTTCTGATTCTCGGTGAATCCGGGACCGGCAAGGAGCTCGTCGCCAAGGCCATTCATTATCACAGCATGCGAAAGGACAAGCCCCTGATCCCGGTCAACTGTGGGGCCATTCCCGAGGAGCTCCTGGAGAGCGAGCTCTTCGGCCACGAGAAAGGAGCTTTCACCAACGCCATCCGCACGCGAATCGGACGGTTCGAGATGGCCAACGGTGGAACGATCTTCCTGGATGAAGTGGCGGAGATGAGTCCACACCTGCAGGTGAAGCTTCTTCGAATTCTGCAGGAACAGGAGTTCGAGCGCCTCGGCGGCACGAAAACCATTCGCTGCGACGTCCGCATCCTCGCCGCGACGAACAAGGATCCGGACAAGCTGGTCGAGGAGGGCAGCTTCAGGGAGGACCTCTACTACCGGCTCAAGGTGATTCCCGTCTCCTTGCCGCCCTTGAGGGATCGAAGATCCGACATCCCCCTGCTAGCCCACCATTTCCTCGAGAACATCGCGAAAACCAAGCGAAAGAAGGTCATGAGCCTCACGAAGGATGTGATGAAGGCCCTGGTCAACTACGACTGGCCGGGTAACGTCCGGGAGCTGGAAAACATCATAGAGCGGATGGTGATCCTGGCCGAGGGCGAAAACATCACCATGGACGATATACCGGAGAAGATCGCCAGGAAGCAAGCTTTCGACCTCGACGAGGAGGGTTTCATTCCCGAGGAAGGGCTCTCCCTGAGCAGCGCAGTGAACGACTACGAGCGACAGCTCATCCTACACGCCCTGGAGAAAGCGGGGTGGGTGAAAAACCGTGCGGCAAAGCTCCTCAAGATGAACCGGACCACGCTGGTGGAAAAAATCAAGAAGCAGGGAATCGAGAAGGACCGCATGGCGAGCTGACGCCCGCATTCCTCACTTTCGATAGACGCTGGGTCGCACGTACCGAAACCGGTGCCGAACACCTGTCAGGCTCTCCGAGTGGCCGATGAAGAGGTACCCCGCCCCCTGAATGACCTCATGGAAACGGTTGACCAGCTTCTCCTGGGTTTCCTTGTCGAAATAGATCATCACGTTCCTGCAGAACACGATGTCGAAAGGCCGGCTGAACGCGAACGGCTCGATGAAGTTGAGCCGCCGAAACTGCACGATGTCCCGGACCAGCGGCTTCACGCGATAGAACCCCTTCCACCGGTTGACGCCTTTTTGAAAGTACTGCCGTCGCATCGCATAGGGAACCTTGTCCACCCTCGAAGCCTCGTAGACCCCTTTCTCCGCGAGCTGCAGCATTCGGGTCGAGATGTCCGTGCCCAGGATGCGAAGATCCGGCCGACGGTTTTCCGGCAGGGCCTCGAGCATGGTCATGGCGATGGAGTAGGCCTCCTCGCCGCTCGAGCACCCGGCGCACCAGACGCGGATACGCCCCGCGTTCCCCGTACCGGCCGCCGCACACAGCTCAGGAACCGCCGTCTCGGCCAGGAACTCGAAATGCTTGGGTTCCCGAAGAAACGCGGTGAGATTCGTGGAGATCACGTCGAGCAGGGGGATGAAGGCGTCACCGCTCGTATCCTGCATGAGAAAGTCGTAATAATCGCCTACGGACTTGAAATCGAACTGACGCAGCACCTTGGCGAGCCGGGCCTTTAGCAGCTCCCGCTTGCCGTGGTGAAGGTTGATACCCGACTTCTCATAGATGAGCGTGCTGAAATTTCGAAAATCCCGGTCGGTCAAATCCAGCTGCATCGACAATTCCAGCCTCCGTATCCTGTAATGCCGACACCTCGGCCCGGTCCCGTCCCCACCGTCGCCCGCTTCCATAGAGGGGAGATCGGACGGGATCGAGGAGCGGGCGGGATCGGCGGGCGGCTTTCAGTCCGACCTATTGACAGGCAAGATCCATGCCGCGTAGGCCGGCGGGAAAGGCCGCTCATTTCAGGAGGACGCCCGCACCGGTGGACATTTTTTTTGGGGAAATTCCTCAAGTATTTCTCCAGGCGGGCCGATGTCTGTGATTGAGGAGGAGGACCTTGGTCACGACACATCAAATACGCAACGTTCTGCGCGTCTACGGCAACCAGCTGAAGAAGCGCAGTACCCTCGTGCAGGAGAGCCTGGAGCCGGATCGAATGCACAAGGATCGGGTGAACATCTCGTCGGAAGCGCGTCACCGGCAGGCACTCAACAAGATGTCGGAACGCGTCATATCGCAGATCCCCGTCCCATCGGACCGCGGACAGGCCGCGGAAAGTGGTGGACTGCCGGGAAGCGGCAAGGGCGGGGCCGAGTAAAACGACACACAGGTTCCGAAACGGAGAGATCATGAAAGTCGACGAAACCTATCAGTCTGCCAACCTGATCGATCAGGCCCGGGAGGCCGGGGCAGGCCGAAAAAACGAGGAGCAGGGCGCCCAGGTCGGCAATGCCTGGAAGCAGGAGAAACACGGTGGGGGAACCGAAGTTGCCCTCTCCAACGCCTCCAGGGACATTATGAAAGCCGGTGAGGCCATGGAGACGCCCGACCCCAAGAGAACCGAGAGAGTGGCTGAACTCAAAAAGCAGGTCGCCGAGGGAACGTACGAAGTGGATTCCAAAAAGGTGGCCGACCGCATCCTCGGCACGGCCCTGTCCGAACTTCTTTAGTATCCGAACGGCCTTTCCGGAAGGCGATGCCGCCTGCCTGTGACGTTACGCGTCACGGGCAGTTGTTGTTCCTGTTCCACCCCCCGCCCGTGATCGGCATGCTGATCCGACAGCGGTGCTCTCGGGATCCCTCCGGGAGCGCCTCGAAAAGCCCTGCTCACCGGTCCCGGTCGATTTCCCTCCATGGCGGATCCGGAATCGGATACCCCTCTTCGTGCCCCCCTTCGGGCTTGCATTCATGCATTGAAGCGTCTAAAATGGAAGATGCTTCCGTCTCAGGGGATCTTCTGTTATGCCTTATATTATGGACGCGGGCTCCACCACGGCCCTCATACCGGCCCAAAGATCGACCGCCGTCGCCCTCAGGACCTCGAGGGATCCCGGAAGCGGCGTTCCGGCCCACCGATCAAAGGCCCGACAGGAGTTTGTCTTTCTGGGCTATGGTCCGTCGTCCGGAGGGGAGCTCTACGACGGGGCAGGTAAACCGGTTCCATGCAGCAATCCCGGATCCATGGTGGATCTTTACATCTGACGCATCGGTCAGGCGCCGAGCAGCAGACTCCTCTTTTTGAGCAACCTCCGTTGACTGTAATAAATAAACCGGTCGAGCATCTGCTCGTCCTCTCTCTCCATGCGTACAAACTGAAGGGCAAAGTGGGCCCTTGAGCTTTCCGTGATCTTTTCCGCCCGGATCACCTCCGCAATCCTGATTTCCAGCTCGAGCTTCTCCTCCTCCATTGTGCTGAGCAGTCGTACGCCGCGAAGGGTCATTCCCGGCTCGAAACAGAGGGATTTCGCCCCGCCTTTCATCGGGCTGATGATCAGTCCTCCTCCAAGACTTAGGTTCAACACGGGGAACTCGACGTTCTTTCCCTGGAGCGGATACACGATCCGGGTACCCTGTGGAGGCTCCACGCGAAAGTGCTTTCTTCGCTGGATGCGCTCGATATGATCGGGCAGGAAAAGCCAGAGATCGTCCCCTTTCGAACCGTGGATCACGGTACGGCAGGAATGGGGAATGCGTTCCCTGTCGGCGAACTCGAGCTGCACCCGCAGTCCCTCGCAATCCGGCAGCTCGGTCTCGAATCGTACCGGAAGGTCCAGCAGCAGAAAGGTTCCGCCGTTCCGGAACTCCACTCCCGTTACGATACTCAACCTCTCGTACCCCCGCCCCAGAACGTGGATGCGCAACGGGATTCTTTGACGCTGCAACTGCTGAAAAACCGCGAGCGCCGTCTCTCCCTGAATCTGACTGCGGAACTCCATAGACCCTGCTTTTGAATTGGATATGCGCCGCCCTTCCCTTTTCCCGTTAATACTCCCTACTTTGCAATCCACATGCCAGCCGCAACCTCCACGGGAATCCGTAAACGCCCCGGTTTCAGGCCCGACACTCCGGCGGGCCTGGCGCTGTGTCCGGTTCTTTGACGCTGGGGCTGAAGACGGGACCGTACCGGCAGCGGCGGCGCTCCGTTGACGGTCAGGAGGACGGAGTCCCGCCGATCCCGGCCCAACGGTTGAGGGCCAGGACCGCCAGGAAACCGGCGACGGCCAGGACCAGGGCCAGGGTCACCTCGGGGGTCCAGTGGGATGGAAGGACGTTGACCGGGACCGCGGCCACGGACTCGACGCCCTCTCCTCCCGGGCCCCCGGCCTGCTTCCAGGGCCAGATCTTCCGGAGGGAACCCAGCATCAGACCGGTGAGGACAGCGATGGTCGCATCATGGAACCGCTGGAAGAGCCAGCCCAGGAGCCGGGAAAAAGCGATCAATCCCGCGACGGCGCCGGCCGCGACGATGCCCAGGGTGAGCAGGTCCCGGTTGTTCACCGCCTCCAGGACGAAGAGGTATTTTCCGAGGAGGACCAGAATGAATGCCCCGGATATCCCCGGAAGGATCATGGCGCAGATCGCCACGGCGCCGGACAGGAAGAGAAACCAGGGGGCCTCCGGCGTGGACATGGGCACCGTGCCGACCAGGAGGTAGGTCCCGGCCGCGCCCAGGATGATTCCGCCCGGAACGCGCGGGCGCCATCTCCGGATCCGGCGGCTTACGGTGAACAGCGATGCGACGATGAGCCCGAAGAAGAAAGACCAGACCGGAACCGGATGGTTGTGAAGCAGCCAGCTCAGCAGCCGGGCCAGGGAGAACACCGCACACAGGATGCCCACACCCACGGCCCCGACGAACTTCCATCGGGCGCGTCCCAGGGCCTCTCCGAGCCGCAGCGAAAGGAGTAACCGAAAAAACCGCGCGTCAAAGGAACGGATGGCGCCGATCAGCTCCTCGTAGATCCCCAGGATGAAGGCCATGGTGCCGCCCGACACCCCCGGGACCACGTCGGCGGGTCCCATGCAGAACCCCTTCAGGGCCAGGCCGGCATAGTCCTCGGCTGAGCGTGCGGGCCCTTCGAACGAGGGGGTCATAAGATCCGGTGCTCGTCGCGAAGAAGGTCCAGGACCGTTTTTACGGGATTGAAGGTCTCGATGGGGACTTCGACGAAGACCGTGTTCCACTCCGCCATGGCGCCGTTCCAGAGGCCCGGCAGCTCCAGTGCCCTGAGCTCCCGTCCCCCCTTGGATTTGGTCGAGACGAAGCCGGTCTCAGGATCCCGGTAGGCGGGCAGATCGAAGGGCCGTCCCTGGAAATCCCTCAGGCCGCAAACCAGATCCACGGGGTTGAAGTGGGTCGATGAGGACCAGATCTCCTCCTGGTCCCGGGAGTCCAAATTCACCTGGCTCGACTCCACGATCTGAATGGATCGGCCGCCGTCCCTGTTCCTGACCCAGAAGGGGCCGCCTCCCGGCTCTCCCTCGTTCCGAACCATGCCGCACACCCTCAGAGGGCGGTTCAACCGGGAGAAAAGAAAATCTTGCTGCTCCCGCATCAACCCCTTCCTCATCTCCGGCGGAGGCTGGAGGGAAAGACGCGTCAACACGAACGTCCAGACCCGATCCAGAAGATCTCCGGACGGCTCGCCTGCGGTCAGATCCTCCAGGTGGCGGAATATCTCCTCCTGGAGCGCGATGAGCACACCGCCCAGGGCCTTTTTGTAGTCAACGGTGGTGTCCTTGAGTCGATCCGGCACCACGTTGTCGATGTTCTTGATGAAGACCAGGTCTCCATCCAGCCTGTCCAGGTTCTCCAGCAGGGCGCCGTGTCCCCCGGGCCTGAACAGGAGCCTTCCGTCGTCCCCCCGGAAAGGGCGGCCCTCCATGTCCAGGGCGATCGTGTCGGTGTGGGGCATCTGGAGGCTGAGGCCGATCTCGAGCCGGGTCTCTTCTCCTTCATAGCGCGGGCGCCTCTCCTCCAGGTGGGACCGGATCGCCTCCTCGTGCTCCGGCGACGCGGTGAAGTGGACCCTGGCCGCACCCTGCCCGTCCCGAACCGTCAACGAGGTTTCCACCAGCTGCTCCTCGAACGGGGTGCGGCGCGTGCCGTCCGGGTATGCGTGGAACGGAATCAGTCCCTTGGGCAGGTTGGCTGCGTCCATTCCTTTCGGACCCAGCAGATACTCCAGGCACACGTCGTAGCGCCCCTCGGCGATCTGACCGTCCGCGTCCATGCCGTCGCGGGCCATGGATTCGCGCAGATCGTCGTAAAGCGCCAGGTTCTTCAACTCCCTGAAAAAGCGGAGGAGCCGAGCGCTGTGCTCGTCACCCTCCTCCGCCTCCCGAGCGAGGTCCTTCTCGTGAAGTCCGCCGGGACGGTTCCGAACCGACTGAAGCAGCTTGAACATCCGGCTGGCCGCCCCCGAGGCGGGCACGAACTTCATGGCCCTCCCGGACCGGGCCGTCTCCTCGTAAATCCTTGACAGGCGGCGGATCTCGTCCCCGTCCAGGGCGAGGATCCCGTCTCCCACCGTGCAGGGACGATCCAGCTCCGTCCAGGGAAAACCCTTTCTGATGTCCTCCACCTGGGCGCGAATGTCATCCGGCGTCATCCCCCTGGCCCGAATCTGAGCCAGGTCCTCCTCGGTAAACAGTCGGTCTTCCACGGATCGTCCCTCCTTTCAAGGGCCGCGTAGGGCCCGAAAACGCGCCGGGCTGCAGGTTGAACCGGACTCCTCAAAAATAGGGAAAATCCATGTTCCTGTCAATGCGGGGAGAACCCGCCCCCCCTTCCCCGGTGATCCTCTCACGCGATCCGTTCCCATTCCCGGGCTGACCGGAAAAGAGAGCTCGACCCCCAAGCCTCTCTCGGCCCCCCACCCCATGCAGGTGAACGAGCCGCCAAACCCCCTTCCCAAACGACGCACATTTTTCGGTCATACATGCACATTTTATTGTGCATCGAGTCCGAGTCCAACCTTTCTCTAATCCATAAACTCTCTAATAAAATCAATAGCCTAACCAAGCTTACCTCCTTTGGCATGCGTCTTGTTATATATCCGCCCCAGCCCCCATCACGGCCCGGGAAGACTTGCTCAACACTTTCCCCCGGAGCTCGAATGTCGATCCACGCACCGCAAGTGCGCCATGACCCCATGACGATCCCCGTGAGGAGCACAAATGGTTCCCATGCTCAGAAAAGCCGCTTGGATCCTTTCCCTGGCTGGATTGATCGTTCTCCCCGAGCAGCCGTTCAAGACGCGGGCCGACTTCCAGTGGCAACGCTCCTGGTCAGAGCCCTTCACCCGGCGGGATGCGACGGTTTCCATCCCCATGGCGGGCGCACGAGTCACGGCGAGCGGCGCGGCCGGCCCTGTGGAAGGCGCCCAGGTGTATGCATTTTCAAAGACCAGAAGGCGTTGTGTTGCATGCATCCATATCGAATGATTCGCCCGGCAGGCGTCCTCGGATTCCTCCTCGTTCTCCTGCCCTTTTTCCACGGGGGTGGGGAATGGCGACCTCACGCGCCCGCGGCCGAGGCCGCGAATCCGGAC
>JAIPEI010000171.1 GCA_021737245.1 Deltaproteobacteria bacterium
GAGGCCTTCGGCTGGGAGAAACGGAGGAAGGAGATCGAGGCCGAGCCGCGGAACGGCCATCTGCGCCGAGGCGTGGGCATGGGGAGCTGCCTCTGGATCGCGGGGGGCGGCGGACCTCCTTCCACCATCGTGATCAAGCTCTTCGCGGACGGAAGCGTCAATCTCAACATGGGGGCCAGCGACATCGGCACGGGCACCAAGACCGTGATGGCCCTGGTGGCGGCCGAGGAGCTGGGGGTCCGGTCCGATGTGATCCAGATCGAGCATGCGGACACCGGGACCACCCAGTACGCCACGCCCAGCGGCGGCAGCAAGACCGTTCCCACCGAGGCCCCGGCCGTTCGGGACGCAGCCCTCCAGGTCAAGCGGAAGCTCCTGGCCATGGCGGCCGAGCAGATGGGCGTGGACGCCGGAGACCTGCGCATGCACGGACAGGGACGCATCTCCACCCGGGACGGATCCCGTGAGATCCGGGTGACGGACGTGAAAGGCCTCAAGGATCGCGGCGTTCTCATCGGCGTGGGGCATCGGGGACCGAACCCGGAGGATCAAGTGGTCAATCCCTTTGCGGCCCAGTTCTGCGAGGTGGAGGTGAACCTCAAGAGCGGGGAGGTCCGGCTGCTCAGGTTCCTCGGTGCGCACGAGAGCGGCCGGGTCATGAGCCGGCTCACCTACGACAACCAGGTCTATGGCGGTATCGTCATGGGGGTGGGCTTCGCCATGACCGAGTTCCGGGTGCTGGACCGGAAGGAGACCGGAAAGCTGGTCAACAGGAACTGGCACGACTACAAGCTGCCCACGGCCCTGGATACCCCGCTGGAGACGGTGTCGAGCCCTGTGGAAATGCCGGACGACGACGCCAACACCACAGGCGCCAAGGGGCTGGGCGAGCCGGTGACCATTCCGACCGCTGCGGCCATCGCCAACGCCGTGTACCACGCCACGGGCATCCGGGTCACCGAGACCCCCATCAACCCTGCAAGGCTCAGCGAGCTGCTGACCCGCGGCCGGAAGGAGGCTTAGAAGATGTTGACCAATTTCGGCTACATTCGAGTCGGAAGCCTGGACGAAGCCGTCAAGTGCCTCGGCGAAAAAGGCGCCCGGCTTCACGCCGGCGGTACGGATCTCCTGGGCTGCCTGCGGGACGAGGTGTTCGAAGCGGAGACCCTGGTGAGCATCAGCAGGCTCCGGGGCCTTCAACGGATCCGGGAGGCGGAGAACGGAGGGCTTCTCATCGGGGCGCTGGTCTCCATCAGCCGGGTGGCCGGGGATCCCCTGATTCAAAAACGCTACCCTGGGCTCGCCCAGGCCGCCTCGGGGGTGGCGAGCCCCCAGCTCCGCAACCAGGGCACCATCGGCGGAAACCTGTGCCAGAAACCCAGGTGCTGGTACTACCGCGGCGAGTTCCACTGCCTGCGCAAGGGGGGAGATACCTGTTTCGCGTTCGCCGGAGAAAACATGTTCCACTGCATTCTCGGCGGGGACCGCTGCTACATCGTCCACCCCTCGGACACGGCACCTGCGCTGGTTGCGCTGGACGCCGAGGTTCGCATCAAGGGCCCCAACGGCGGCAGGACCGTCCCTGTGGAAACGTTCCATGTGCCGCCCTCGCAGGACCCGCAGCGGGATACCGTCCTGGAGCCCGGCGAGATCGTGACCGAGGTCGTTCTGCCGCCGCCCCCGGCGGGACAGGTCGGATCCTACCGCAAGGTCCGGGCCAGGCGGTCCTGGGACTTCGCACTGGCCGGTGTGGCCCTGGCCCTGTCCTTCGAGGACGACCGGGTTAGCCGGGCGCGTATCGTGCTGAGCGGCGCCGCTCCGGTCCCGTGGCGCTCCCGGGAGGCGGAAAAGGTGATTACGGGCAAACGAATCGATGCGGAGGTCGCGGCCCGGGCCGCCCGGGCGGCCATGGAGGACGCCCGGCCCCTGGACCAGAACGGGTACAAGATTCCCCTCTTCCAGGGCGTGATCGAGGAGGAGCTCCTCGTCGCCGCCGGACGGGCCGCGTGATTCAACCCCCGGCGTGCAGTAGAAACGACCACCCGCATCATTGCCTCCGGAGGGTTTCAATCTTCATGACCAAGCGCGGGAAGGAGGGCTGAACCCGTCTGTCGCCGGCCGGGCTCGATCGATCCACGCTCACTCCACAATGCAAGCCCGGAGAACAACTCGAATTCCCCGTTCCCGGGTCCGGGGACCCACCACCTCCAGGAGCGAGCCCTCGTCCACACCCGGAGGAATCACGACCGTGACCCGGATCGTCTCGTAGGGAAGGAAGATCCGCAGGTCCCGTTCCGTCCCGTTTCGTGCCTCGGACGCGGTCAGGGGAAGATCATGCACTGCGGGGTCCTGTGCGGATCGTCTCCCGAAAGGTGGAAACGGCCGGGGCCGCTCGAAACGGGTTCCCCAGGGCCCCCGCCTCCCCATGAAGCCGCGACGGGAAAAGGGCTCGAAGGGCCGCGCGTCGGATCCGGACGGCGTCCTGCTTCCGGACCGGGAGCGGTGGACCGGAACATGGTGCGGATCGAGCTCCCTTTCATGGCGGGTCCGGCTGTCCTCGTCCATGAGCACGTCGTACGCTTCCCGGACCTCTCGAAACCGCTCTATGCCCTCCTCTCCGCCTTCGGATGTGTCCGGGTGATATCGGAACGCCAGCCTCCGGTAGGCCCGCTTCACCTCGGATGGACTGCTGTCGCGGGCGATCCCAAGGATGTGGAAATAGTCCTTTTTGGCCATGGCTCGGTTTCCCCAGGCAACGATGCTGTGGGAATTTTACCGCATTCAGGGCCCGGGTTCAATTCCCCCCGGCTCGACTCCGTCCCGGACGGGCTTTCTCTCATGCCCGCGCCGGGATGGGACGGGGGTTGTATGGGCGTTCCTCCTGTAAGGGGCCTGATCCAGGGCACGACAGGGAAAAATGAAAACGCGATCAAGGGCATTTCATAGCGAAAGCAGGTTTATAATAAGTTATAAGTATCTATTTTATGTCCTTATCGAGAAAGGAAAGCCCCGAGCTGGAGGCCCTTTACATTGGGACAAACGTTCTTATTTTTAAAATGGTTTCAGTCAATATTCATGAAACGACAACATTTCGGCGAAATTCGTCCTGAGCGTCGGATCTTGCCAAACCATACAATCAAGGAGGCGCAATCCTCATGGAAGAACAACGCCATGGAAAGAACGCTGTAGAATTTCCCCGGGAGCTGCCGATCCTGCCTCTGAGGAACATGGTGGCTTACCCCCTCTCTGTGGTTCCCCTGCTGGTGGGGATCCCCCGGTCCGTGAAACTGATCGAGGATGCCCTCAGCGGCGACAAGCTCATCGGCCTCGTGGGCATGCCGGACTCCTCTGTTGAGAAGCCCCAGCCGGGCCAGACCTATGAGGTGGGCACCGTGGCCAGGGTCGACCGCGTGGTCAAGAGCTCGGACAACACCCTTCAGGTGATGGTGCACGGCCTGGAGCGGTTCAAGATCGACCACTGGCTCGAGGCCGATCCCTACCTGAGGGCCGAGGTCGAGGCCCTGCCCGACCAGGTGGACGAAGGCGTGGAGCTGGACGCGCTCCAGCGGAGCCTGAGTGAGCTGTCCAAGGAGGTGGTGAAGCTGTCGCCGAGTCTTCCCGACGAGATCACCGCTTTTCTGGATCGGATCACTGATCCCCTGAACCTGGTCTATGTGGTGGCGGGAAACGCCGGGCTCGAGGTGAAGGACGCCCAGGAGGTCCTGGAGGCCCACTCCGCGACCGACAAGATGCGTATTCTCATCCAGCATCTCACCCGGGAGAAGGAGGTGCTCAACCTGGGGCGAAAGATCGAGTCCGAGACAAAGCAGACCATGGACAAGGCCCAGAAGGAGTTCTACCTGCGGCAGCAGCTCAAGACCATTCAAAAGGAGCTGGGCGAGGAAGAAGCCGGCAGCTCCGAGGCGGATGAGTACCGCCAGAAGCTGGAGGACGCCGATCTGCCTGAAGAGGTGCAGAAGGAGGCCGAGCGCGAGCTCAAGCGCATGAGCTCCATGTCCCCGCAGTCCCCGGAGTACTCGGTCATTCGAACCTACCTCGACTGGATCGTGGAGCTCCCCTGGAGGGTGAGCAGCGAGGATCGGATGGACATGGAGGACGCCCGGAAGGTCCTGGACGAGGACCACTACGACCTGGAGGACGTCAAGGACCGCATCATCGAGTACCTGGCCGTACGCAAGCTGGTGCGGGAGCGGGAGATCGATCGGGAGCCTTCTGTGGAGAACGACGGCCGGGGTTCCGAGGGCAAGGGAGCGATCCTCTGCTTCGTGGGTCCCCCGGGCGTGGGCAAGACCAGTCTGGGGCAGAGCATTGCCCGGGCCCTGGGCCGGAAGTTCACCCGCATGAGCCTGGGCGGAATGCGGGACGAGGCTGAGATCCGCGGACACCGCCGCACTTACGTGGGCGCCATGCCGGGTCGGATCATCCAGGCGCTCAAGCGGGCCGGGACGAGAAACCCGGTCTTCATGCTGGACGAGGTGGACAAGGTGGGGGCGGACTGGCGGGGCGACCCGAGCAGCGCGCTTCTGGAGGTCCTGGACCCGGCGCAGAACCACGCGTTCCGGGACCACTACCTGGACGTGGATTTCGACCTGAGCGACGTCATCTTCATTACCACGGCCAACCAGCTGGAAACCATCCCGGCGCCGCTTCGGGACCGGATGGAAACCCTTCACCTGGAGGGCTACACCGAGCTCGAAAAGCTTCACATCGCCCGGAAGTATCTGGTCCCGAGGCAGCTAAGGGCCAACGGGCTCCTGGAGGACGAGCTCACCTTCACGGACGAGGCCCTGTTGAAGATCATCGGGGACTACACCCGCGAGGCCGGGGTGCGGAACCTGGAACGCCAGATCGGATCGGTCTGCCGGAAGTGCGCCGTCAAGATCGCGGGCCGTTCCTTGAACCACGACACCGTGACCCCGGAGCTGGTGCGGGTCTACCTGAAGAAGGAGCGGTTCGAGTCCGAGAGCTCGGAGGAGATCGAGATCCCCGGCATCGCCACGGGGCTGGCCGTGACTGCGGTGGGCGGGGATATCCTCTTCATCGAGGCCACGGGCATGAAGGGCAAGTGCCGGCTCACGCTCACCGGCCAGCTCGGCGACGTCATGCGGGAGAGCGCCCAGATCGCACAGAGCTACGTTCGGTCCAAGGCCTCCCGGCTGGGGGTGGACCCGGAGGCGTTCGAACAGACGGACGTCCACGTGCACGTGCCCGCGGGAGCCATCCCCAAGGACGGGCCGTCTGCCGGTCTTCCCCTGGTCCTGGCCATGGCGAGTCTCTTCAGCGGCCGGCCCGTGCGCGGGGACGTGGGCATGACGGGCGAGGTGACCCTGAGGGGCCGGGTTCTGCCGGTGGGCGGCATCAAGATGAAGGTGCTCGCCGCGCACCGGGCCGGGCTCAAGACGGTGATCCTGCCCAGGCGGAATGAACGGGACCTGGACGAGCTGCCCGAGGAGGTGCGACGAGACATCCGGTTCATCCCCGTGGATCTCATCGACGAGGCCTTGAACGAGGCCCTCGAGCCGGAAGCACGCCGGCAAACCGACACCCCGCCGGCTGCTGTGAACGGTTGACCTGCATTCCCGAGCCTCCGGGGCGGGGGTTCCCCCGCCCCGGGGCGCCTGGGTCAGTTTCCCTTTCCCTCATCCTCTCCGGTCAACCGGCCGAGAAGCCGGTCCAATTCCTCCAGCTTCTCGCCGGCGGCCGCGAAATCCCCGCTCTTGAGTCCGTCCTTGTAACCCTGGAACAGATCCACCGCCTGCCGGATCAAACCCTCCGTCGGGCCCGGCTCCGCGGAGAGAGGGGCTTCCTCCGCGCTCTTCATCCTTTCCTCTTCGCCGATGAGCTTGAGCAGGGAAGCCTCGAAGGTGTCCGCCCAGACCACCTCGGTCTGGTCGGCCAGGGCGATCCGTTTGATCTGCGGGAGCCGGGCGTTCGAGGCCTGGAGGAAGACGGGCTCGGCGAAGAGCATATACAGGGTCTTTTCAGAGAAGAGCGGGACGGCCAGCAGGTTGCCCCGGACCACCTCGGAACCCCTCTGCCCCCATAGGCTCAGCCGCTGGGACATCTCAGCGTCCTGATCGATCCGGGCCTCGATCTGCCTCGGTCCGAGGACCTCCACGCCCTTGGGAAAGGTGAACACCAGGAGCTTCCCGTAGTAGGGCGGATCGCAACGGCCGGCCATCCAGGCGTTGATCACGTTCTTGTTTTTCGGCGTGAACGGGATCATCAGAACGAACTCGATCTCATCCCGGTCCGGGAACCGGACCATGACATAGTAGGGCTGGACGGGCTGAAAGCTCTCCCGGTACCGCTCCGTAGCGAACGTCCACACGTCCTCCCGCTGGTAGAATACCCCCACGTCCGCCATGTGGTAGGTGGCGTACATCTCGGCCTGCACGGTCAGGTAGTCGTCCGGGTACCGGATGTGTCGCTCCAGGGACTCCGGCATCTCGCTCCGGGGTCGGAACAGGCCCGGGAAGATCTTGTCATAGGTCCGGAGAAGGATGTCCTCCTCGTCGAACACGTAAAAGGAGACCGTTCCGTCGTAAGCGTCCACCACCGCCTTGACCGCGTTACGCATGTAGTTCGCGCCCCGGAAGGTGCCGAGGCTCCCCTCGTAGGCCCCCGAGTAAGGGTAGCGGTCGGAGACGGTGTAGGTGTCCACGATGTACTTGATCCGCCCGTCCTCGGTCAGGACCGGGTAGGGATCGCGGTCGTACATCAGGAAGGGTGCGAGCGCCTTCAGCCGCGGGATGATCTCGCGGCGGAACATGACCCGGGACTCCCCGGTGAAGTAGGTGGAGAAGAGGAGCTGGACCTCGCCGAACTTCCACGCATAGGCGAACCGCTTGAAGAGGCTCTCCAGCGGCACACCGCCCTCGCCCTGGTAGGTGGTATAGACGTTCTGGTCGCCGGAGGGGTAGTCGAACTCCTGCTCCTTTGTGCGCACGTAGACGTGGTCCCTGGTCAACTCGCCGTAATAGATCTCCGGCCGGCTGATGGAGAAGCCGGGCACGTTCACCTCGGGCGGGATGTTGCGGATGAGGAGGTTGGGACTTCCCTGGTGCAGAAACTCGTGCACCGGGAGAAGCACCAGCCCGTAGCCGTGCGTGTACTTCAGATGCCGGCTGACCCAGGTTTGCGATTCCGGGTCCAGGGCGTTCTTCTCGATCTCTCGGACGGAGAGCATCATCTGGCGGTACGTTCCGTCGATGTGATACCGGTCGATGTCTACGTCCGTGAACTCATAGTAGAGGCGGATCTCCTGCTGCTCCTGGAGGGTGTCCAGGAGGGCGCGCCAGTCCCAGAGGCGGATGTTCCGGAGGGTCTGCTCGTTTCGGTCCACCACCTCCCGGGTGATCTCCCGGCCCGCGTCGATCCTGCGGGTCTCTAGAAAAGGGTCCTGAAGCTTGTAGGCCTGGCGGGTGAAGTCGATGTTGTGTCGGATGAAGGGATGCTCCAGGGTGATCTCGTTCGGTTTCACCACGTACGAGTCGATGATGGAGGGGAT
>JAIPEI010000172.1 GCA_021737245.1 Deltaproteobacteria bacterium
ACGCGTGCCGGGTGGATCCCTCCGGGTTGGGAAGGGGCTCCTTGCCCACCAGCACCATGTCTTTCCAGCCCTTTTCCGCGAGGGGGTAGGCCACGCTGTTGCCGACGATGCCGGCCCCGATGATGACGACCTGCGCCTGATTGGGAAACGTGCTCATGATTCACTCCCTTCCTGTTTTCTGACGATGGGTTTGACGCTCACCACGTGAGCTGGCTTCGAATGTGCTCGATGAACCCCCGGGTGTGCCGCTCCAGGATCTCCGAGCAGGCCTCGCCGTCCCGCTTCTCCAGGGCCTCCACCAGGCCCTCGAACTCCTCGGCCAGATGGGCGTAGTAGCCGTCGGCCGAGCGGGAGAACGCCCAGATGCGGACCGCCTGGTCCCGGAGCATGCCCAGGATCTTGACGAGCACCTCGTTCTTGGTCGCCCGGTTGATGAGGTCGTGCAGCTCCAGGTCGAGGCGCATGAGGGCCTTGGGGTCCTGCTCCTCCTTCATTCGGCCGATCTGGGCCCGTACCTGCTCGAGCTCCTCCCCGGTAATCCGGGCGGCGGCCAGCTGCCCGGTCAGGCCCACCAGAAACGCCCGGATCTCGAACACGTCCTTGAGCTGCTGGAAGCTGACCTCGGAGACGATCGTCCCCAGGTTGGGAAAGATCTTGACCAGCCCCTCGGTCTCCAAACGGATGAGGGCCTCCCGGACCGGGGTCCGGCTGACGCCGAACTCCTCGATGAGCTCCTTCTCCCGCAGGACCTGGCCCGGCTCGAAATCCAGAAGAACGATGCGCTTTTTCAGCTCGGTGTAGATGGGGTTGTCGTTCATGTCTCCATCCGATATATCGGTTTCATATTCTTCTTGCAAAATGATTTTTGAGCCAATATAATCCCGCAGAAAACCGGCTGTCAAGACAAAAAACCCCCTTCCGACCCGGGTCGGAGTCCGCCTGAATCAAGAACATCGGAGGTCCCCATGGCAACCCGCGAGATCTTCTGGAACGTCCCCTTTGCCGGAGAAGTCGTCCTCTACCTTCTGGCCGCCGCCTCCCTGGGGCTGCTGGGTTACGGGATCTACCTGCACGTGCGCCGGATCCTGGCCGGAAAACCCATCGCCGTCGACTGGAGGCGGCTCCGCTCCCAGGCGGCCGGCACCCTGGCCGTCATTGCGACCAACCGGTCCGTCCTCCGCCGCCACGGTCTCGGCGGCACGATGCACCTGTTGATCATGTGGGGGATGATCGTGCTGTTCCTGGGGACCGTGATCGTCTCCGTCGAGTATGACCTGTTCCGGAAGATCCTGGGCATGGACCACGGCATCTGGGCGGGGCCCTTTTTCCTGGGCTACGAGCTGGTCCTGGACCTGTTCGGCCTGGGCCTGGTGGCCGGGCTGCTCCTGGCGCTCGCCCGGCGGTACGTCCTGCGCCGGACCCAGCTCAAGCGAACCGGTCGCGAGTGGATCCTGCCCGTCTGGCTGCTGGCGCTCGCCGTGACCGGGTTTCTCGTGGAAGGGTTGCGGCTGGCCGCTTTCCAGGGCGAGCCGGGTTACGGGGCCGGGTGGTCCCCGGTGGGCTACGCCCTGTCCGCGCTGTGGTCCGGTGCGGGTCCTGATGCGATCCGCGCCTGGCACGCCGGGCTCTGGTGGGCGCACGGCCTGCTGGCCCTGGCCGGCCTGGCCTGGCTTCCTTACGCGCCCCGGGCGATGCACGTGCTCACGGCCGGGGTGAACGTCCTTTTCAAGGAGATGCGTCCGCAGGGCCGGCTAAAGGCGCTGGACGTGGAGGGCGCCTTCGAGCGGGACGAAATCCTGGGATATGAAACGCTCGCCGACCTCTCGAGAAAGGATCTCCTGGACGTTGCCGGCTGCACCGAGTGCGGCCGCTGCGAGATGAACTGTCCTGCCAGCATCGCCGGCAAGATCCTGTCTCCCCGCGAGATCGTACTGGGCCTGCGCAGACAGGTGAACGAGGAGCACCCTCCCTTTGCCAAGCCCGGGGAGCCCGGAAAGATCCTGGACGGCTGGATTCAGCCCGAGGCGGTCGGGGCCTGCACCACCTGCATGGCCTGCGTGGAGGCCTGCCCGGTGTTCATCGACCCGCTGGCCAAGATCCTGGAGATCCGCCGGAGCGAGGTGATGATGCAGGACCGGTACCCCGACACCTTTGCCGAGGTGTTCGCGGGCACGGAAAAGCGGGGAAACCCCTGGAACGAGCATCCGGAGGCCCGGCTCGACTGGGCCAGGGGCCTCGAGGTCCGCACCATGGCCGAGGTGGCTGAGGCCGGCGATCACGTGGAGTTCCTCTTCTGGGTCGGGTGTTCGGCCGCTTTCGACCCCCGGAACCAGAAGATCGCCCGGAGCCTGGTCCGCATCCTCGACGCTGCAGGCGTCTCCTTTGCCGTGCTCGGCGAGGAGGAGCGGTGCACCGGCGACCCGGCGCGTCGCATGGGCCACGAGTATCTGTTTCAAATGCAGGCCGAATCGAACGTGGAGCTGCTCTCGGGGTACGGGGTCGAACGGATCCTCACTCTCTGCCCTCACTGCTACAACACCTTCAGGAAGGAGTACCCGGACTTCGGCGGCCGATACGAGGTGGTGCACCACACCGAGCTCATCCGGGACCTGCTGGAGAGCGGCCGGATCTCGGTGGACCGCCCGGTGGAAGGCGCGGCCGTGTTTCACGACTCCTGCTACCTGGGGCGCCACAACCGGATCTTCGATGCGCCTCGGCAGGTCCTCCGAAAGCTCCCCGGCCTGGAGATCGTGGAGATGGAGCGCAGCCGGGAGTACGGGATGTGCTGCGGGGCCGGCGGCGGCCTGACCTGGATCGAGGAGGAGCCCGGCCGCAGGGTCAACGACCACCGCGTGGACCAGGCCCTTGAGGCCATGCGCGACAAGGCGGGTCAAGAGACCCGCATTCTGGCCACGGCCTGCCCCTTCTGCATGACCATGATGGAGGACGGCCTGGCGGCCCGGGAGGCCGACCTGAAGGATCGGGACATCGCCGAGCTCGTGGCCGAGGCCATGGAGCTGGAGGTCTGAGGCCGGATTCTTCCAGAAAATCCATGACATTCCCAGGCCAGGCCTGTATAGTCCCCCCCGTGGAGCGCATCGGCTCCAGAAAGGGGAGGAGGATGGAAGAGTCGACCTACAGCGTGGTCTCCAGGGGAATCGTCCTCGAAGGGTTCGATCCGGACACAGTCAAACGCTCCCTCGTCGCACAGCTCGGCATGTCCCCCGAGACGGCGGGAAAACTCCTCAGCGGCCGGCGTCTGGTGCTCAAGAAGGGTCTCGACGAAGCCACGGCCCGGCGGTTCGGTCAGGCCCTGAGGCGGTCCGGGCTGGACGCGGTCCTGACCCGCACCCCCTCCCGCGTCAAGGCTTCCGCTCCCCCGGCGTCTCCCGGGGCGGCCGAACCGGCCGGCCCCGCCGCCCCCCTACCGGGCGCGGAAGACCGGGGCGGACCCGCTCCCGACGAATCGACCCGGAGGATCGCCTTCGGGTTCCTGGGGACGGGCTGGGAGTACTTCAAGATCTGGCTCGTGAACACCATCCTCTCCATCCTCACCCTGGGCGTCTACTCCGCCTGGGCCAAGGTCCGGCGCAAGCGCTATCTCTACGGAAGCACCCGGCTCCAGGGGTCCGGCTTCGAGTACCTCGCCGATCCCGTCAAGATCCTCAAGGGGAGGGCCCTGGTGGTCTGCTTCTTCATCCTCTACTCCCTCCTGGACCAGTTCCTTCCGATCCTGGCCGGCGTCCTGAGCCTCGGTATCGTCGTGCTCCTCCCCTGGGTCGTGGTCAAGTCGCTCTCCTTTAACGCCCGGAACAGCGCTTATCGGAACATCCGTTTCGGGTTCAACGGCTCCTACATGGGCGCAGCCAAGGCCTACATCCTGTGGCCCATACTCGTGCCGTTCACCCTGGGAATCCTTTTCCCCTACGTCTTTTACCGCCAGAAGGAGTTCATCGTGGAAAACCACACTTACGGAACCACGCCGTTCTCCTTCGACGCCACGGCCGGGGACTACTACCGGATCTTTCTCACCGGGCTCGTCCCCCTCGGCATCGGCCTCGTCCTCGCCGTCCTGCTCGCCTTCCTGTTCCGGCCCCTGTCTTTCGTGGCTCTGGCGGTCCTCTATCTCTATATGTTCGCCTTCTTTTCGGTGAAGACCACCAACCTGATGTACAGCTCGGCCCGGCTGGACCTCCACCGCTTCTCGGCCGACCTCGAGATCAAGGGGTACGGGCTCATCATCCTCACGAACACCCTGGCCACCGTGCTGACCCTGGGCCTGTTCCACCCGTGGGCCCTGATCCGGACACTTCGCTACAAGGTCCGGCATTTGACCCTGATCGCGGCGGGCAGCCTGGACGGCTTCATCGCGGCCGAGCAGAAGCAGGTCAGCGCCATCGGCGAAGAGGCCGGCGACTTCCTGGACATCGATGTGGGTCTATGATCACCATTCGCGGAAAATGGTATGACGGTCGAACCTCCTTTGCCGCAGAGGCGGTGATGACCGTTTACGGATCCGGCGAGGTCCGGGTGGAGGCCGAGCAAGGGGGCGAGCTTCTCGCTGCCCGGCCCCGGTTCGACATGAAGGCCGGCTCGCGGCTCGCCGAAACCCCCCGCTATCTCCTTTTCCAGGACGGCGGAAAGTTCGAGACGGAAGACAACGAGGCGGTGGACATGGCCCTGGCGCGGTTTCGTCCATCAGTCTGGTCCGGGCTCGTCCACCGGCTGGAGAGCAGATGGCCGTACGTCCTGGTCGCTCTGATCATAATGGCGGCCTTTCTCTGGGGGGGCGTCAAGTACGGTGTTCCCTTCACAGCGGAGGTAATCGCCGATCGCCTGCCTCCGTCCGCCTACCGCGTGGCGAGCCGGCAGACGCTCAGTGTCCTCGACCGTTCCCTCCTGCGGCCGTCGGAGCTCGACGAAGCGATTCGCGCCCGGCTCAGGAATCACTTCCGCCCCATCCTGCAGGACCACCCGGAACACGACTTCACCATCCTCTTTCGAAAAGGAGGCCGGCTCGGGCCGAACGCCTTCGCCCTGCCCGACGGAACCATCCTCTTCACGGACGAGATGGTCCGGATCGCCGGGCACGACGATGAGCTGGCGGCCGTCCTGACCCACGAGATCGGGCACGTGGTGCACCGCCACGGAATGCGCCGGGTGGTTCAGGACTCCCTGCTGGGGTTCGCTCTCCTGGCCCTGACCGGAGACGTGTCCGGGTCCTCCGAGATCTTCCTGAGCCTTCCCGTCATCCTGACGGAGCTGGCCTACTCCCGGGAGTTCGAGCGGGAAGCGGACGATTTTGCCCTGTCCTATCTGAGATCCGAAGGCATCCCGCCCGCGCACTTCGCCAGGCTGATGAAGCGGATCCAGAAGAAGGCCGCCGCCAAGGGCAAAACCGGCGACAATGGATGGATGTCCTACCTGTCCACCCATCCCGCCCTCGAGGAACGCATTCGGAGGTTTGACGGCTTCGCAAAAACCGGCTCAGCCGCCGCTGGAAATGTTATAATCGACTGATACGGCAGGGGCAGATCTCTCACTTCCAGGCTTCTTGCAACACTGTCAGGTCTCAGGGCGGGCGTGGGGAAACGGGCTGAAAAGAGGACGGACAATGCAGCGGGGAGTCCTCAGCAGGGACATGGTCACCGCGAAGCAGGCGAAGAGAACAAGAAGTGAATGGAGAAGACCCCATGGAAATGAGTGAACCCCTGAAGGAAGAGATCATCCGGAAGCAGATCGAACGCTGGGAGAAACGGGGCGAGGAAAAGAAGAACGACTGGGTTCACAAGCTCTCCACCATCACAGTGTCGGTGGAGGCCGGCAGCGGAGGTACGCTGATCGCCAGGGAAGTCGCGGAGCGCCTGGATTTCGACCACTTCGACAAGGCCATCGTCGAGATCATCGCGGACAGTGCGGAAATCAGCGAGGACGTGGTCCGGGCCATGGAGAGGCAGAGGCGATCGGGCATCGAGGACTTCATCGCCTCCTGTATCGAGCGCGAGTACATCTACCCCGGGACCTACCTCAAGCACCTCGTGCACATCGTCACCGCCATCGGGCTCCATGGCCATGCCGTGATCGTGGGAAGAGGTGCCAACTTCATTCTGCCGTCCGAGGAGCGGTTCGCCGTCCGGATCATCGCCCGCGAGGAGCTCCGTATTCAGAACATCTCGGAGCGGTTCGGCATCTCCCGGGAGGACGCCCGGGCCCGGGTCCTCAACCGTGACAGCAAGCGCACCGCCTTTGTCAAGAAATCCTTCCGCCGGGACATCGCCGACCCGATCCACTACGACGTGGTGGTCAACTCGGAGGGAATGAAGGTCGAGGAGACTGCAGCGGGGATCGCGGGGCACGTGCTCGCCCTTCGCGAGGCCATGATGAGAGAAAAGAGCGAAGCGGCCGGCAGGGGGCGGGACAATCCCATGGAAGAGATCAATTCGAATCATCCTCCTCCTTCTTCACCACGGGAATCTTGAAGAACTCGATTCCCTCCTCCTTCAAGGTTTTTTCCTCCTCCTCCGTGGCGGCTCCCCGGATGTTGCGCTTTTCCTTCACGCCGTAGTGCATCTTCAGGGCTTCCTTGGCGAAATTCGGACCCACGTTTTCGAAGTTGCTGTTGATGTAGTGGACCACCTCCCTGGCGAGCGTCCGGTAGTCGATGGTCTGGTCTCCCTGTGCCGCCGGCCGGCTGGAGCTTCGAATGGCCACGGGCGACAGGACCCGCCGCACACGGGTGTCCTCGCAGTAAGGGCAGGTGATCAGCCCCTTTGCGTTCTGCTCCTCGAAGGAGGCGATGTCGTTGAACCAGCCCTCGAAGGTGTGCCCCTCGGAGCATTCCAGGTCAAAGGCGATCATGCGGGCTCCATGGTTTCCAGCCGCCTCAGGCGCTCCAGGTTCCGCTCGTCCCAGTCCCGTCCATCCGCGTCCTTTCCCTTGGGCGTCTCCAGAACGAACGGATGCCCGGCGAACCTCGGATCCTGAAGGAACCGGGCCAGGGCGTCCAATCCGATTCGGCCTGCCCCGATATGCTCGTGCCGATCGACCCGGCTCCCCAGGGGAGTCTTGGAATCGTTGATGTGAAACATCCTCAGCCGCTCCATCCCCACCTCTCGTTCGAACGCCTCCATGAACCGCGAATACCCGCGGGCATCTCGAAAGTCATACCCCGCAGCGTAGGCGTGGCACGTGTCCAGGCAGACGCCCAGGCGTTCCCCGTACGCGCTTCCCTGAATGATCTCCGCCAGATGCTCGAGGCGGTACCCGAGCCCCGTCCCCTGGCCGGCGGTAACCTCCAGCAGTATGGTGGGGGACGGGTCCTCGCCACCCTTCAGCACCCGGTCCAGGGCCCCGATGATCCGCTTCAGACCGGACCGCTCGCCGCTTCCCACGTGGGCGCCCGGGTGCAGGACGACGTAAGGAATCCCGAGAAGAGCCGTCCTTTTGAGCTCTTCCGCAAGTGCCTTCAGGGATCTCTCGAAGATCCCGGGTCTGGGAGAAGCCAGGTTGATCAGGTAGTGGGTGTGAACGG
>JAIPEI010000173.1 GCA_021737245.1 Deltaproteobacteria bacterium
TTCTACGACATTCCCCACCACCGGACGGTCTCCTACGGCGGCTGGCGGGGCACGCCCGGGTCCCACCCGTTTGCCACCGGGGCCTGGCGGGCGCCCTCCAACAACACCAACACCTACGCCCGGGGGTCGCAGATCGACATCATGTCGGCGCGGGCCGGGGCGGACCCGCTGGCGTTCCGGCTGCGGCACCTGGCCGACGCGCGGATGAAACGGCTGCTCCAGGCGGCGGCCCGAGCCTTCGGATGGACCCCGTTGTCCGCGCCCAGCGGGAAGGGCCGGGGAATCGCCTGCGGAATCGACGCCGGGACCTATGTGGCCACCATCGCCGAGGTCGAGGTGGACCGCGGCACCGGGGCCGTGTCGGTCAACCGGGTGGTCTGCGCCCAGGACATGGGCCTTTCCATCAACCCCGAGGGGGCGGCCATCCAGATGGAAGGCTGCATCACCATGGGCATGGGCTACGCCCTCACCGAGGAGGTCCGTTTTCGGGGCGGGGAGATCCTGGACAGCAACTTCGACACCTACGAGATCCCCCGGTTCTCCTGGCTTCCAGAGATCGAAACCGTCATTATCGAGAACCCGGACTCCCCCCCGCAGGGCGGCGGAGAGCCGGCCATCATCACCATGGGCGGCGTGCTGGCCAATGCCGTGTTCGACGCCTGCGGGGCGCGGCTGTTTCAGCTCCCCATGACCCCGGAGCGGATCAAGGCCGCGCTGGCGGCCGCAGGATAGCTTCAACCCCCGAAGAAGATGCTCGACCTGATCGGAGAAAACCGCTTCGAGGAGGTGACGGACTTTCTGGCGGCCGAGGTCAAGCGGCTGGCCTCGGCCGGCGCCGACTTCGCCCTTCTGGCCTCGAACACGCCACACATCGTGTTCGATCGAGTCCAGCAGGCATCGTCCCTGCCGATGATCAGCATCGTCGAGGCCGCCTGCGATACCGCCCTGAACCGAGGCATGAAGCGGGTCGGGCTGCTCGGCACCCGGTTCACCATGCAGGGCGGATTTTACCAGAAGGTGTTTTCCGCGCAGGGCATGGAGGTGGTCGTTCCCGACGCCCCCGACAGGGAAACCATCCACGCGAAGTACATGGAGGAGCTCGTCAAGGGCGTCTTTCGCGAGGACACCAAGCGCGAGCTGCTCGCCATCGTCGACAGGCTCGTGAAACGCGAACACATCCAGGGACTGATCCCGGGGGGCACGGAGCTGCCCTTGATCCTGAAGGAGGCCGATGCCACCGAGATCCCCTTCCTGGACACCACCCGGATTCACGTGGAAAGCGTCATGAAACGGCTGTCCTGACCTCGCCTACCGGAAAGATTTGGGGACATGGGGTGTAGACCCGATGGACGCAACGTGCGAACCGCTTACAAAGGAAAGGACCATGAAAAAAGAGGCGCTTCGAGAGATGTCCGCCCTGCGTAAGAAGGCCCATACCACCATGGTGAAGAAGAAGTCCAGGGTGTACGAGGCCTTCCTGCAGATGGAGCAGGCGGCCTACAGCGACGGAGCCCTGCAAGGCAAGACCAAGGAGCTCATCGCCGTGGGCATATCCGTGGTGATCAACTGCGAGTCGTGCATGCAGTGGCACATCGAGCAGGCGGCGAAGAAGGGAGCCACCGAGGAGGAGATCCTGGAGGCCCTCGAGGTGGGCATCGAGATGGGCGGCGGACCGGCCACGGCGCACGCCCGCTTTGCACTGGAGGTTCTGGAGTCCCTTCCGGACGCCGGATGAAAACCGGCCGCCGTCAGAGGAAAAGGCCATGAAATACGTCGTCGATACCGATAAGACCGTCGACAGGGCGGCGAGGGACCCGGAGGTCAGGATCGCGCCGGAAGGCGCTGTTTCACTTCAAGGAGGAAAACCATGAGGACCCTGCTGGCATGTCTGATGGTGCTGAGCGTTGCAACCGCCGCCGGCGCAGCCGGCAGTGCGGTGTCCTATGAGGTCAACGGGGAGCCTTACGAGGGTCACTTCGTGAGCCCTGCGGCCGGCGCACCTTTCGTCCTGCTGGTTCACGACTGGGACGGGCTGACCGACTACGAGGTCAAACGCGCCGGCATGCTGGCGGACCTGGGGTATGCGGTCTTTGCGGCGGATCTGTTCGGCGCCGGGGTCCGGCCCGCGAAAGTGGAGGACAGGCGCCGGCTCACCTCCGCCCTCTACGGGAACCGTGAAAAGATGCGCACCCTGCTCTACGGGGCTGTGGAGGCTGCAAAGGCCCTGGGCGCGGATGTCAAAAACGGCGTGGCCATGGGATACTGCTTCGGCGGCACCGCCGTGCTCGAGCTCGCCCGATCGGGCGCGGACCTCAAGGGTTTCGTCACCTTTCACGGCGGGCTGGAAACACCCGAAGGCCAGGATTACGCCCGGACCCGGGGATGCCTGCTGGTGTTTCACGGCACGGCGGACACCAGTGTGACCATGGATCATTTCGCCGCACTCGCCGGGGAGCTGGAGGCGGAGGAGATCCCCCATGAGATGATCACCTACGGCGGAGCCCCCCACGCCTTCACCGTGTTCGGGACCGACCGGTACCGGGAGGACGCCGACCGGAAGTCCTGGGAGCGGTTCAGGGCATTCCTGGACGAAACGCTCCGCTGACAAACCCGGGCTCGAATCCCGTAAGCACGCCGCCTTGACGGGATGAGGCAGGTCCTGCATAATCCCGGATGCAGAACGTCCCCCTTTTTTCGTTTCAGGAAAGCAAGCGACGTCCCGATTTCACTGACCAAGGACCGGGCTCATCTTCATGGCGGAATACAAACCCTTGAGATTCGGGAAATATACCCTACTGGACCGCATCGGGGTCGGGGGGATGGCCGAGCTGTATCGTGCCCTGATCACGGGGGACCGGGGGTTCGAGAAGCTCATCGCCGTCAAGCGGCTCCTCCCTCACCTGGCCGACGAGGACAGCGTGGTCGCCTCGTTCATCGACGAGGCCAAGCTCGCCGCCCTCCTCCAGCATCGCAACATCGTGCAGATCTACGACTTCGGGAGCATGGAGGGCTCCTACTTCATCGCCATGGAGTACCTGTTCGGCAAGGACCTCCAGGCCATGATGAAAAAGGCCCGGGACAAGGACCGGCCCCTCGGGCTCGCCAACGCCCTGTGCATCGCCGAACAGGTCTGCGAGGGATTGGACTACGCTCACAAGCTCAAGGACCTCCAGGGCAACCCGCTCCATATCATTCACCGGGACGTGAGCCCACAGAACATCTTCATCAACTACGGGGGCGAGGTCAAAATCATCGACTTCGGCATCGCCAAGGCCTCGAGTCAGTCGGACAAGACCCAGCTGGGCACGATCAAGGGCAAGGTGGCCTACATGTCCCCGGAGCAGGCCCAGGGCGAGCCCATCGATCACCGCTCGGACATCTTTGCCGCAGGCATCCTCCTCTACGAGATGCTGACCGGTGCCCGCCTGTTCAGCGGGGACCCCATGGAGGTGCTTGCGCAGGTCCGCGAGGCCCGGTTCGTACCCCCGAAGGAAGCGGCTCCGGACCTGCCCGGGGAGCTCCACCGGATCCTGGAGCGGGCCCTCTCCATGGATCCGGCGGAACGGTACCAGACCTGCGGCGGGATGTACGAGGATCTGGACGACTGCGTCCAGAAGCACGCCCTCCGGCCCACGCCCCAGGCCCTGGCCCTGTTCATGAAGGACCTGTACGAAGAAGAGATCGAGACCGAGGAGCTGACCATCCACGCCGTTACGAAGGTCCGGGCCCACGAGCAGATCAGGCAGGCCAAGTCCGCGATCCGGGAGGCCGAAAAGACGGCCGTCCTGGAAACGGAGCCGCCGGCCCGCAGGGCCCGGCCCTGGATGCGATTTGCCGTCCCCGGGGCGACCCTGCTGCTGGTCGTGGCCGCTATCGCGCTCTACCCGGCATGGGACCCCACCGCAAGGTCGGGCGCGCCCGTTGCCGGACAGGCCCCGTCGCCTGCCGCACCCGAGATCCGGGGAGGAAACGGGCCGGCGGCCGTGCTACAGGCCGGTCTCGCCGCCCTGGAAGCGGAACGATACAGGGACGCAGCCGTCCTGTTCGAGGAGACGCTCGAAGCCGATCCGAACCTGCGGGAGCGGGTGGCGGGTCCCTACGACCGCGCCCTCCGGGAGATGGCGGCCCCCCTCGCGAACGATCGCCCGCTGGAGGCTGAACGGCTGCTTCTGAAGGCTGCGGCCGCCCATCCCCAAGGCGTCCAGAGCCGGTTTCAGCTGGGGCTCCTGTACGTCCGGATGAAAGACTATCCCAAGGCCAGGGAGACCTTTGAAGAAGCAGCGGCGCTGGAACCCTCGTTCGCGGATATCTACTTTAACCTCGGATATGTCCACGCCATGACGCGGGATTATGCCAAGGCCGAGGAAATGTACCACCGTGTGGTGGAGCTGGCCCCCATGTACCTGGACGAGGCCTACTTCAACCTCGCCATGGTCCAGGAAAAGGCGGGCAAGGTGAAGGAAAGCCTGGTGAACCTCGAGCAGGCCGTCACGGTCAACCCGGAGAACCGTCCGGCCCGGAAGAACCTGGAACGGCTGAAACAGGAGGTCGGAAAGTTTTGATGGAAACGAGAAGAATGCCGGCACGCAGGTGGGCGGCGTCTGCTCTTCTGGCCGTCCTGCTTCTCGTGGGATGCAACCCGGCCGCCAGACATCCTCGAACCACGCCCTCCGATTCCAGCGCACCCGCGTCCACGGAAACCGGGCGCGGTCTCTCGGCGGAACCGGCGGGCGGGCCGGAACCGTCCGGACTGGTGCACATTGTGCGATGGAAGGGCGAGAGCCTGTCCATCATTGCCAAGTGGTACACGGGTGAGGCGGACAACTGGCGGAGCCTGGCCGAGCACAACCCCCTGAACGACCCCGACCGAATCGGAATCGGGGACCGGATCTCCATCCCGGAGCCCCTGCTGAGAACCCGCGCCCCCCTGCCCCGCGCCTTTGTAATGCGCCACGTGCAAACGCCCGAGAAGAGCGGGCCGCCGGAGGAGCGCGAACCCATCGACCCCGCCGCCGATCCCCTCCCGGCGGACGAGGCCCCCGAGCTCTTCGGCCCCAAGGAGCTGAAGAGCGATTGACCACGGCTGCGGCTCTGCCTCAGGACCGGGACACGGGGAAGCATGAACCGGTGAATCGAGAGTTCGGAAACGCCTTATGAGCGAGGACGTCCACAAAAGACCGGCGCGAGCCATGAACCGGGAGGAAGGCCCGAAAAAGCGTGGATGTCCGGGAAGGCTCTCCAAGGCGGGCCTGGTGGTGCTGGTCACTATTCTTCTGGGGGCCGGCATCTTCAACCACCAGTTGATGCGGCTCTACAACGTGATCACGCTGTTCGAGCCCGATGTCGTGGTGGAGAACTTCCGCAGCATGGAGCGGATGTTCGACTACCGGGTGGTCCACCGGGGCGGGACGCCTCACGTGTTCGAACGGGCTCCGGAATCCCTGCCACAGCTCTACACTTACGAGGGCCGGGACAAGCCCGTGGAGGAGCTCCTCAAGGCGACCTGGACCACCGGGCTCATCGTGATCCATGACGACAAGATCGTCTATGAGGATTACCGGCTTGGCAACAATGAGGCGTCCAAGTGCATCTCCTGGTCTGTGGGCAGGTCTTTCGTCTCCGCCCTCATGGGGATCGCCCTGAAAGAGGGGCACATCAGGGACGTCGGGGACCCGGTCACGCGGTATGTGCCCTTTCTCAAAGGCTCGGGCTATGACGGGGTGCCCATCAAGCATGTCCTCCAGATGTCCTCGGGGATCCGCTTCGACGAAGACCACACAGCCTTCTTCTCGGACGTCAATCGCATGGGCCGGACCATCGCCCTGAGCCGACCCCTCGACGGCTTCGTGGCCTCCCTGGAGAACGAGTGCGAACCGGGAACGCGCCACCACTGCGTGAGCATGGACAGCCAGGTCCTGGGCATGGTGCTCCGGGAGGCGACCGGGCAGAACCTCTCATCCTACCTGGAAGACAGGATCTGGAAGCGGATCGGTATGGAGTCGGACGCTTACTGGATCGTGGACGGCGACGGCATGGAGCTCGCCTTCGGCGGCTTGAATGTGGTGCTGCGGGACTACGCCCGCTTCGGCCTGCTCTATCTTCACAAGGGACGGTGGAACGGCCGGCAGATCGTGCCGGCCGGGTGGGCCCGCGAGTCGGTGACGCCCGATGCGCCTCACCTTCAGCCTGGAGACAACCCGGCCTCGACCTCACCCCTCGGCTTTGGGTACCAGTGGTGGATTCCGGAGAATCCGGAAGGTGACTTCGCGGCCATCGGCATCTACAACCAGTTCATCTACGTCCACCCGGGCCATGACGTGGTGATCGCCAAGACCTCGGCCTACGCCGGCTACGACGTGGACGGAGACGAAAAGGAGCTGGAGTCCATCGCGCTGTTCCGTGCCGTCGCCCGCCACGTGGACGCAGATCAGGAGCCCGAACCCGCGCCCCTCCCCTCGGACGGCGGCCGCCGCCCGCCCTGGGGCCTGCTGATGACCTTAAAGCGGTAAAGAAAATCTGAATCCGGCCTGTGACAGGGTACAGTTGCTCGCGTGAGATCCGATTCATTTTCCTGCAGTTCCGTGTTATGATCAACTCCGTTCCAGCAGGCCGGACCACAGGCGATGAGATCGCACCCTGGGCGCAGGGAGAGGTTCCCGGTCACTAACAGGATCAGCCGCAGGACGGCGACAACGGCGTAAGCAACCGGGGATAGAATGGACGACGACCAGCCATCCAGAGCGTATCCTGATCCGCCGGCTGCCCAGGGCGGCGGATTCAAAGGCCTGGGAAGCCGCCTCGCGTTGATTCCGCCCCTGAGCTTTGTCCTGATCGTCTCGCTGCTTCCCGCAGCCCCCTCCGCCTGGCCCGGAGACTCGGTGGCATGGCTCGTGGTGCTGAACACGCTGTTCCTGGTGGTTGCCCCCTTGATTGCCTCCTATTTCGCGGCCAGGGCCTACGCGGCAAGCGGATCCATCATTATTCTCGCCATCGGCTCAGGACTGCTCCTGTCGGGCCTTTCGAGCCACATTGCGGGCCATGTGATGAGGGGGCACGGTGGAACCAACAGTGCTGTAACCATCCACAACACGGGTTTTCTGCTCTGCTCTCTATTGAACCTGGCGGCCTCCTGGATGAGCTTTTCCGGCGGTAAAAAGCGGAAGATGCTCCGTGGAGGCAGGACCCTCCATGTTCCGGTTTTCTACGGCGCATCGTTTCTGATGGTCGGGCTCATCACCCTGCTGGCGCTGCAGGATCTGCTGCCCGCGTTCTTCATCCCGGGACAGGGCCCCACGCCTTTCCGCCAGGCGGTCCTCTCACTGGCCGTCACGTTCTTCCTGATTGCTTCTGCTGCGTTCATGTTCATTTATTTCAGAATCAGGGTTTCTTTTCTCTGCTGGTATGCCCTCTCCCTGCTGCTCATCGGCCAGGGGCTGGGGATCATCCTTTTCGTGGATCAGCTGGGAAGCCTCATGAACTGGGCCGGAAGGGCTTATCAATACCTGGGAGGGGCTTACTTTCT
>JAIPEI010000174.1 GCA_021737245.1 Deltaproteobacteria bacterium
GATCAGCCGTAATGCCGTCGATGAGCTCTCTTTCTCCGCTCTTGATGATATCGTCGCTCGTAACCTTCATCGGGAAGGCTCCTTTCTGCTTGTGTCCATGAAGGAGGCCGGCGCTTCGGGCCGTTCCTCCCATGGGTCGGGCATCGGTCCCCGGGTGCAACGGTCCAGGACCTCGCCTGCCAGCGCCAGATACCGCCTGGCCCCGTTGGACGCGTTGATAAACGGAAGCGGTTTTCCCCGGACCGGACAGGCCCGGAGCTCGCGGCACCTGGGGATGACGGTTCGAAAGACCAGACCTCCCATTTGCCGGCGAAGGTCCCGAGCAATGCGCATGGACAGGGGATCGTCCTCATCCACCATGGAGAGGAGGATCCCCGCCAGCCGAAGCGCGGGATTGAGCTGTTCCTTGACCGCCCGGACGTCCTGCAGGAAGCCTCCCAGCCCGTCGAGGGACAGGTACTCGCTCTGGATCGGGATGAGCAGGAAGTCCGCCGCTGCAATCGCCTGGGTGGTCAGCATACCCATGGAGGAGGGGGTGTCCACGATGATGCAGTCCCTGCCTTTCCCGGCCTCCCGGAGCAAGGCCTTCAGTGCGTGCTTCTTTCCGGGCGTAGCTGCAATCGCGGTCTCCGCTTGCAGGAGATCGGCCCGGGCAGGCAGGACGTGCAGATACGGGATGTGCGTTTCCCTGATCGATGCCTCCAGGGTCTCGGTTCCCATCAGGGCGCCGTACAGACCCCCCGTTGATGCGGGCCCGTGAAACCCCATCCAGGACGACCCGTTCGCCTGGGGATCACAATCCACGAGCAGGGTGGACTTCTCGGCGACGGCCAGCACGGCGGCAAGATTGACCGCTGTGGTGGTCTTTCCCACCCCCCCCTTGCGGCTGGCTATGGCGATCACCGTCCCCATGCTCGAGATCCGCGCTCCCAGGGCGCCCATGGGCGCCGTGTGTTCGGACGGCCGGAATTGGCCCGCCCTTTGCACTTTGTACCATTTGCACAGTGAAGACCCGTCCCGGAAGCAGGCCTGTTTCGGCATGAAGAATGCAAAACACATACCAGGCGGAGCGGTATGCAAAGATCGGTGCCGGCTCCACCGATGCTCCGGGCTGGAAACCAACGGTTCGGGTTTGTTCTCAGTCCCATGGACTCCTCCCAATGACAGGGTGATTGCGCATTGAACGAGAAGGGGAAAGAAGCTCCTGCCCGGTCCGGCACCGTCAGCCTCGAGGGAGTGGATCAGGCCATTGAATCTCTTGGCTACCGGAGCCTGCGATCTCCGAAGTCCCGGCTCGTGGAGGCCATCCGGGAGTATTATCGGCGGGCCGGTACGGCAGAAGCCGTGACCGCGGTGTGCACGGACGATCTCATGCGGCTGCTGTGGGACGTGCCGGAAGGCGTGCCCGTCCCGTCTTCCCGCCGGAGGAACCTCAGCAGCCTTCGCTCCTCCGTCAATGCGGACCTGTTGGCGCGCTACCACAGCGGGGAGAATCCCGAAGGTGTGATCATCAGCCCGGAAAACGGTTTCGTCATCTGCGACGAAGCCAAGGACCGGGCCCTCCAGGCGCTTCAGGACATGGCCGGCGGCGGCGGCGATCAGGGTCTCAAACGTATCGGAGAGCTGCTCCGGCACATTGGGGGCCTGCTCGATGAATCCGCGGCCACCGGTCCCTCCGTTCCCTCGGCCGATCCGCAGGCCCTGGACGACCTGCGCGAAGCGGTCCAGGGTCTGGCAGCCCGGCTGGGCGTGGCTGCGGTTGAAAGCGAGATCCCGGTTGATTCAGGGGCTGAAGGCCCGTCCGCGGCCGGTCCGGGGGGAGGCGTCCCGGAGCAGGACCCGTCCGGGGCCATGCTGGATGACGAAGACGAGGCCGTGCTGGACGAGGAGGAGCTGGAGGAGGCCTGCGAGGACGTGGAGCTGATGGAGGAGGATGACGGGGAGGAAGGACCTGCAGGGGATGACGGGACCGGGGGGGCGGAAGCGGACCATGGAGGCAAGGAGGGCGAAGACGGCGAAGACGAGGCCGTGCTGGACGAGGAGGAGCTGGAGGAGGCCTACGAGGACGTGGAGCTGATGGAGGAGGATGACGGGGAGGAAGGACCTGCAGGGGATGACGGGACCGGGGGGGCGGAAGCGGACCATGGAGGCGAGGAGGGCGAAGACGGCGAAGACGAGGCCGTGCTGGACGAGGAGGATCTGGAGGAGGCCTGCGAGGACGTGGAGCTGATGGAGGAGGGTGGCGGGGAGGAAGGTCCTGCCGGGGATGACGGGACCGGTGGGCTGGAAGCGGACCATGGAGGCGAGGAGGGCGAAGACGGCGAAGACGAGGCCGTGCTGGACGAGGAGGATCTGGAGGAGGCCTGCGAGGACGTGGATCTGGTGGAGGAGGGGGTCGCCGGGGAGGATGATACGGACGGGCTGGAAGCCGGCGACATCGGCGACGAAAGCGGGGGCGCGGATCCGGCCGGGTCCCGCCTCCTGGCCGAGGAGTTCAACCGGTCCCTTGCCGCCATGGATCGATTCTACAACCATTACATCCTCGTGCCCGATGGATCATACCGTGTCCACCCATTCTCATCCAACGGTGACGGGGAGTCCCTGGTGACGCTGTCCGCCTTCTACATTGGAAGATTTCCTGTGACGAACGCCCTGTTCGATCTGTTCGTGGAGAGGACCGGGTACCGGACCACTGCGGAGCGTCTGGGGTGGGGTATGGTGTATCAGGGGCGGTACCGGCGGGAGACGGACGAACAAAATGGACGCGAGACCTTCCATGTGGGCGCTGGAATCGTCTGCACCCGGGTTGAAGGGGCCTGCTGGTATCAGCCGCTCGGTGCCGGCAGCACCTTGCGGGGCAAGCGCAATCATCCCGTGGTCCAGGTCAGCCTGGAGGATGCCATGGCTTTCGCCTCCTGGACAGGGAAACGGCTTCCAACCGGGGAGGAGTGGGAGGCGGCCATGCGGACCGCGGACGGAAACCTCCTGCCGTGGGGGGACGTCTGGGTGCCGGAGGCCTGCAATGTGGAGGAATCCTGTATCGGCGACACCTCCCCGGTGGACCGGTTCGCGGCGTTCGAAAACCCCCTGGGGGTGGCCGACGGGCTGGGCAATGTGCTGGAGTGGACATCCTCCGGAGGCCGGGGGAAAGAGGGCGTTCAGCGGATCGCCCGGGGGGGCGGCTGGATTGCGCGCCGCAGTGTCACCCTGGCGGACGGAACGAATCTCTTTCCGGACGCCCGTTCCAACATCCTCGGCTTTCGCTGCGTGGCGTATTGAGCCGGCCCGGCCCGCGTATGCCTCAACGGCCGGCCGCCGGTCAGCGGGCTTTCAGCGGTCCGCTCAGGAGCGTTGTTGCAGCTGCTCACGGGCACGCAGCTTGGCCTCGATCATCTGGCGGTGGTCGAGGCGGAGCAGCTCGGCGAGCTTGCGGACCAGATAGTCCTCGTGCTTGTCGATGCGGAGATCGGACAGGACGACCTGCCAGACCAGCTCCAGGATGCCTTCCTTTTCCGCAATCGTGGAGTGCCGGTTGACAAGATGGGTGAACTGCCAGAGATCGATGCTTCCCTCGAGCTCTTTCCGGGCGATCTCCAGGACCGCTTTTACCTCATCCTCCGGGACGCAAAGCCCGTTTCGAAGCGCGGCAATGATCGCCTCGCGCTCGTGGTCGGAAAACTCGCCGTCGATGCTGGCGACCTCGATGAGGAGAGCACACGCGGCCACACGTACGTCGTCCACACCGCTCTCCTCCGTTTGGGAGCCTTTTTCAGCCGGGCTGAACAGCCGCCGGATCATGTTCAACATGGGATCACTCCTGGAGCCGCGAGTCGGGCCGTCCGGTGAGGGACAGGTGTTGCGCCTGCTGTGGGATCGTCCGGCCCGGCACGTAATGTGTCAGTTGTCAGGGTCTTTCTTGGCCTGGATGTGGTTTGCGGCTGCGTCGATTCTCCGGACCACTTCCTCTCGTCCCAGGACGCTCATGACCTCGAAGATGCCGGGGCTGGCCGTCTTCCCGGTCAAGGCGACCCGCAGGGGCTGGGCGATCTTTCCAAGCTTGATCCCTTTTTCCTCGAGATAGCTCGAGAAGAGCGCTTCCAGGCCCTTCTCGCTGAAATCGGACCAGGCCGAGAGCCTTTCCCTGAGCTCAGCCAGATGCTCCAGCACGTTCGGCTTCAGAAACTTGCGATCCCCTTTTTCCTCGTAGGACAGGGTCTCCTGGAAGTAGAAGGCGGCTCCTTCCGCCATCTCCTGAAGGGTTCGGCTTCGGGCCTTCAAGGTGTAGACTGCCCGGATCACCTTTTCAGGGTCCAGCCCCTCCAGGCCGCGCTCCTCCAGGAAAGGCGGGAGCATGCGGGCCAGCTCCGCGGAGTCGGTCTCGCGAATGTACCACCCGTTCAGGTCCAGCAGCTTCTCCGCGTTGAAGACGCCGGCCGATTTTCCCACCCGATCCAGGCTGAACTTCTCGATGAGCTCTTCCCGTGTGAACTTCTCCTGGTCCCCGTAGGACCAGCCCAGACGGGCCAGGGCGTTCAGGAGGGCCTGGGGAAGGTATCCCATCTCCCGGTAGGCAAGCACCGATGTGGCACCGTGGCGTTTGCTGAGACGCGTCCGGTCCGGGCCCAGGATCATGGGGACGTGGGCGTACAGGGGAAGCGGTTCCTCGAGGGCATGGTAAATCATGATCTGGCGGGGCGTGTTGTTCACATGGTCGTCGCCTCGGATCACGGTGTTCACCCCCAGGGTGATGTCGTCCACCACCACGGCCAGGTGGTATGTGGGGCTGCCGTCGGAGCGCTTCAGAATCAGGTCGTCCAGCTCCTCGTTGTCCACGGCGATGGAACCCTTGACGGCGTCCTGGAACACGGTTCTTCCGGTCTCGGGCGATCTCAGCCGGACCACCGAACCCGGCACCGGGCCGAGACCCAGGTCACGGCAGGTTCCGTCGTACTTGGGCTTTGCTCCGCGGGATCGGGCCTCCTCGCGTTTTCTCTCCAGGTCTTCCGGGCTGCAGTGGCAATGGTAGGCCTTGCCGGTCTCCAGGAGACGCTGAATGTGCTCCTCGTAAATCCCGGTCCGCCGGCTTTGGAAGAAGGGCCCCTGGTCCCAGTCCAGGCCGAGCCACTCCAGGGACTCTAGGATGGCGCGGGTGGCTTCCTCGCTGGACCGCCGGGTGTCCGTGTCTTCGATTCGCAGGATAAAGGTTCCCTGGTTCTGCCTGGCGTACAGCCAGTTGAAGAGGGCGGTTCTCGCTCCGCCGATGTGCAGGTACCCTGTGGGGCTGGGAGGAAAGCGGGTCACGACGGTCTTGGATGACATGAAGCATGCTCCTGTATAACAAGACATAACAAAAGCCAGGAAATGCTGGAAAAAGAAATAAATAAACCATGAACAGGATAAAGGGGCCGGACTTTTCTGTTCGTGCCGGGTGGCCTCGAAAGAAAGGGTGCGGGGCAACGGCCCGTCACCGATGAGGCGAATCTAGCACAGGGGTCGATTGATCACAAGGTGATCTTCGACTGCATTCCTCGGGTGGTGAGCGCCTGTAAGAGGCGGCCGAACAGGGAGATCCGGTGAGAGCCCTGCCTTGGGATGAAAACGAAAGCGCGCATGTCCGCCCGTGACGGTCCGCAGGGTCTCGCTCAGGGCCGGATCCGGTAGTAGATGCATCCGGCGTCCTCGACCGGCTCGAAGGTTTCCGTATAGCCCGTGATGGTCTCGCCCGTGCCGAGAAAGAGGAACCCCCTGGGGCTCATGAGACCGGCCACCTTTTCAAAGAGGGTTCGCTTGAACTCGTCTGAGAAGTAAATGATGACATTTCGCAGAAAGACCAGGTCAAAGGATCCGAAGGTCCTCGGCGGGGGAACCTTCAGATTGTACTGAGTGAAGGAGATCATGTCCCGAACCCGGTCCTCGATCTCCCAACAGTTCCCGGCCTTCTGGAAATACCTGTGCAGATACGCCGGCGGCAGCCCGCGACAAATGGCCGCCTCCGAATAGCTCCCCGCTCTTGCCGCAGCCAGGGACCTGCCGGACACGTCGGACGCTGTAATGCGGATCCTGCGTTCGCATTCCTTTTCCCGATCGCGCCTCGAGTAGAGATCCAGGGCGGTCATCGCGATGGAGTAGGGTTCCTGACCCGTGGAGCAGGCGGCCGACCAGATGGCGATCCGCTCCCGCCTTCCCGTCTCGATCTCCTCCTGGAGCCGGGGGAGAACGGTCTCCCTGAGAACTCGAAACGGGTGCCGGTCCCGGAACCAGAGCGTCTCATTCGTCGCAATGGCATCGAGGACGGCGTCTTTGAGGATGTGAGCTTGAGGGGAGTAACGGATCCTGTGGTAGAACTCGGTGAAGCTGCTGCAACCGCATTCCAGGACGAGATTCGACAAGCGGTTCTCGACAAGGTAGGACTTGTCATCCCCGAGGCGGATCCCGCTCTGCTCCTCGATGTAGCTGCGAAGCAGGAAGAATTCGTGCGTGCTGATAGGTAGGGTCACGAATTTCTCCTTGCGGACGATCCCTTGACCAACGCTGCGATCCGCTCCGCCAAGGTGTCGAGATCGGCGCTCTCATCCGACAAACCCGCCTCGTCGACGGCCCGCGGCATGCCGTAGACCACGCAGGTTTCGGCGGTCTGTGTGATGCAGTAACATCCTGCGGGTTTCAGCGCCTGCACGCCCTTCAAGCCGTCGATACCCATTCCTGTCATGATCACTGCAAGTATGTGACCTTCGAACGACTCGGCCACACTTCGAAACAGTACGTCGACCGAGGGCCGCACACTGTTCTCGGGAGGGCCGTCTCCCAGCCTGAGATACCGCTCGTGCGACATACCCCGATCGGCGGCTCGCGACTTCACCTGCAGATGTTTCCCCCCGGGCGCCACATAGACGGTACCGGCCCTGAGCGGTTCACCTTCCATGGCTTCGCGAACCCGAAGGGCCGATTTCGTGTTCAGGCTCTGAGCGAGGGAAAAGGTGAGGAATGACGGCATGTGCTGAACGACGAGAACGGGGACGTCCAGGTCGCCCGGGAGCCTGGGGATGACCTCGCTGAGCGCGTTCGGCCCGCCTGTTGACGTACCAATGATCACCACGTCGATTCTTCCGGGCTCAACCCGGCGCGACGCGGGTTTGGAACCCGCGGAACGAGGCGTTGCGCCGGTTCGCTCCTCTCCATGCGCGGGGGATGCGGCCGCGGCCTGGAAGCCTTCCGGCCGGCGCGGCCTGAAAGCTCTCCAGGAAGATATCCGTTTGGCCAGGTTCAGGTTTTTTCTCCCCTGAAACTGGTGGAAAAGGGTCACCAGGTGCTTTCTGAGGGCGAGCACGCTGTTGCCTTCGGAGTTCATGGGGGCCTTGGAAAGAAAATCGAGGGCCCCCTGCTCCAGGGCCTGGATCACCACATCCGCATCCGAAGCGAACTCCCCGCTGATCATGATCACCCCGACCTCGGGGTGCTCCCTGCGGAGGCGGTGCAATGTCTCCATACCGCTCATCTCAGGCA